>JBAVVQ010000705.1:0-2775 GCA_049697375.1 Rhodomicrobium sp. | reverse complement strand
TTCGTATGCTATCTCTTTAATTACTTGGATCGCGTCAACGTCGGCTTTGCAAAGCTGCAAATGCTCGATGATTTGCACATGAGCGAAACTGTTTATGGCCTGGGCGCCGGCATCTTTTTTATTGGTTATATTGCATTCGGCGTCCCAAGCAACCTGATGCTGCAGAGGGTGGGTCCGCGGCGATGGATCGCGCTCATCATGGTGCTGTGGGGCATTATGTCCACGAGTCTCTTATTCGTGCGGTCCTCTTCGGATTTCTATATCTTGCGGTTTCTCACCGGCGCCACCGAAGCCGGCTTCTTTCCCGGCATCGTCCTCTATCTCACCAAATGGTTCCCTTCCGCCCGGCGCGGACGCGTGATGGCCCTATTCATGTCGGCTATTCCGCTGTCGGGTGTGCTCGGCGGGCCGTTCTCCGGCTGGATTCTTAGCCATTTCGCAGCTGGCCAGGGCTCTCTTGCGGCTTGGCAATGGCTGTTCCTGTTGCAAGGCGTGCCCACTGTTCTCTTGGGCATTGGACTGCTGTTTGTATTGAATGATGGGATTGCGAAGGCGCCATGGCTCTCCGAGGAGCAGCGATCCATGCTTGCTCAAGCCTTGATTGACGACGCGAAGAACCAGCCGGCCACCGTTTCCGACACGTTCAGCGCGGTACTCAGAAACCCCGGCGTCTGGGTCTTGGGAGCCATCTATTTCTGCATCCAGAGCGGCGTTTACGCCATCAACTTCTGGCTGCCGTCCATCATCAAGGACAGTGGGCTACACGATCCAAACCTGATTGGTTGGCTGAGTGCGATTCCCTACCTGGCGGCCAGCGTGTTCATGGTGGTCACCGGGCGCTCGGCCGATGCCCGGCGGGAACGCCGCTGGCATCTTGCGGTGCCGATGCTCATGGGGGTTGGCGGTTTGACCATGGCCGCCAACTTCAGCGCCAATCCGTCCATCGCCTTGCTTGGGCTGACCATCGCCACAGCGGGCGCGCTGACGGGTTTGCCGATGTTTTGGCCGTTGTCCGGCGGTTACTTGAGCCCTGCCGCCGCCGCAGGAGGTTTGGCCCTGATCAATTCCATCGGGCAGATCGCCGGCTTTGTCAGCCCCTACTTGGTAGGATGGATCAAGGATACCACGCATAGCACCGACTTGGCCTTGTACATCCTTGCTGGAGTAATCCTGGTTGGCGTGGCCCTGGTGCTTCGGATCCCCGCCAAGCTGGTCAATCGCTGAGCCATACAGGGAGGTTGAGGAGTCTTCCGGCCTTACCGCCCGCGAGCCGCCTCAGTCGCAGAAACGAGACGGCGGCGCACGTCGCTCCATGGTCGCGCGGGCGTGCGCCATCCCCATCAACGGGGCTATGCGAGCCCCTAGCAGGTGGGCGAACCCGCTAGGGGGTAGAGCGGCGCTTGTGCGCAATTTGCTGGAATAAAGGAAACAAGATTCAGCACAATCCCCGAATGAGGGGATGCGCACGATTAGCGTTCCCTTCGATAGCTCATAGATGCGCGCCGTGCGTTCGATGATCGGCGCAGATTGTGCTTGCGATACAGGCGTGGCCACCCGATTTGATGGCTCAGGCATCGTCTGCACTCCCGATCCAAACTAGGACGCTATCATTATTAAGAATGCGAACTCCGTAGGTCTGGCCGGCAGGAAAGACGACCTTGCGTTCTAGCAAGGATTTCGCATGAGCAATTGCCGTTTCAAGATCAGCCATTGAGATTATTGAGCGATCTAGGACCGGCGGAATTCCGCTTTCAGACGGCCTTCCTAACCATTCATAGGTAAACATTTCGTAATATTCTCCTTGAGTTCTCCGCAGAGAATACCATGGGAGAAGGGCGCACAGAACAAAATGTCAACAGGCAAAAATTTCAAAAGTACCCACTACCGGCCGCCATGACGTTTGACACGCCGCTTCCGATTGACGCCGTGCTCTCCGAATTGCGCGCCGCGCTCGCCACGCGCGCATCGGCCGTCCTCGTCGCCCCGCCCGGAGCAGGCAAGACGACGCGCGTCCCGCTTGCCTTGATGGACGAGAGCTGGCTTAAGGGCCGCAAGATCCTGGTGCTGGAGCCGCGCCGCATCGCAGCGAAGGCCGCCGCCGAGCGCATGGCGCGCACGGTGTCCGAGGCGGTCGGGGAACGGATCGGACTGCGCGCGCGAATGGTCTCGAAATCAGGGCCGAAGACGCGAATCGAGGTCGTCACCGAGGGCGTTTTCACGCGCATGATCCTTGATGATCCCGAACTTTCCGGTGTCGGAGCGGTGCTGTTCGACGAGTTTCACGAGCGCTCGCTTGACGCCGACCTGGGGCTTGCGCTTGCGCTCGACAGCCAGCGCGGCTTGCGGGATGACCTGCGCATCCTGCCAATGTCTGCGACGCTGGACGGCGCCCGGGTCGCGCGGCTTCTTGGACAGGCTCCCGTCATCGAAAGCATTGGCCGCGCGTTCCCGGTCGAGACGCGTTATCTCGGCCGCGATGACAAGGCGCGCATCGAGGATCAGATGGCGGACGCGGTGATGCGGGCCTTGCGCGCGGAGCCTGGTTCGATCCTCGCATTCCTGCCAGGCCAGGGCGAAATTCGGCGCGTCGAGGAGCGGCTTAGGGAACGCATCGGCGATCCGGCGATCGTGCTTGCTCCCCTCTACGGCGCGATGGACAGGGAGGCGCAGGACCTTGCGCTTGAGCCCGCGCCCAAAGGGAGGCGCAAAATTGTGCTCGCGACCTCGATCGCCGAGACGTCGATCACCATCGAGGGCGTGCGCGTCGTCATCGAT
>JBAVVQ010000704.1:0-9374 GCA_049697375.1 Rhodomicrobium sp. | reverse complement strand
ATCCCTCATGGAGCGGAGTTTCGAGCGCTTCGAACGTTGCGCCGCGGAGAGCCTTGGCTACAAGTGCGCGCCAATCGGCCTCGGACGCCGGCGGAAAATCGCCTGCGAGAGAAAAATGATCCATGCCGCCCATGATAATGGATGCGGCTACGCTTCGTCCACCATAAGCATCGCATCGCATTACGATTCGCTATTTGCCCGCTCCTGCAACCTGCGCACATGCGAAGTTGTCGAATGTGGTCTAACGGGCTCGAAAAAAGGGTTATCCCGTCGTGTCATGCCATTGTGACGCCCGCAACTGTTTGAATCGCGCGCTGCTTCCTTTATAACGCCTCGAAACCGAGCGCTTAAGAAATGCCGAAACGGACAGATATTGACTCCATCCTCATCATTGGGGCTGGCCCGATCGTGATCGGCCAGGCCAGTGAATTCGATTATTCCGGCACGCAAGCCTGCAAGGCGTTGAGAGCCGAGGGATACCGGATTGTGCTGATCAATTCGAATCCCGCCACCATCATGACCGATCCGGATCTTGCGCACTCGACTTATATCGAGCCGATTACGCCGGACATGGTCGCCAAGGTGATCGAGCGCGAAAGGAAGGAACACGCGCACGAGCACATGGCGCTCCTGCCGACCATGGGTGGCCAGACGGCGCTCAACACGTCGCTTCGGCTTGCCCGCGACGGGACGCTTGAGCGCTTCGGCATCGAGATGATCGGGGCAAAGGCGCATGCCATCGACAAGGCCGAAGACCGCCAGCTTTTCCGTGAAGCGATGCGCAAGATCGGGCTCGCGACGCCTCGGTCCATGCTCGCTCATAATCTTTCGGAGGCGATGGCGGCGCTCGACTATGTGGCCCTCCCGGCGATCATCCGGCCATCCTTTACGCTTGGGGGAACAGGCGGCGGCATCGCCTATAACCGCGAAGAATATATGTATATCGCCGAGCGCGGCCTTGAAGCCTCTCCAACGACCCAGGTCCTGATCGAAGAATCGGTGCTGGGCTGGAAGGAATATGAGATGGAGGTTGTCCGCGACACAAAGGACAACTGCATCATCATCTGCTCCATCGAAAACGTCGATCCGATGGGCGTTCACACCGGCGACAGCATCACGGTTGCGCCGGCGCTGACCCTGACGGACCGTGAATATCAGATGATGCGGAATGCCTCGATCGCCGTCCTGCGCGAGATCGGCGTGGAGACGGGGGGCTCGAATGTGCAGTTCGCGGTTAATCCGGCGGACGGCAAGCTCGTCGTGATCGAGATGAATCCGCGCGTGTCGCGGTCGTCCGCGCTCGCGTCAAAGGCGACAGGGTTCCCGATCGCCAAGGTCGCCGCGAAACTCGCGGTCGGCTACACGCTCGACGAACTCGACAACGACATCACAAGAGGCGCCACGCCCGCGTCATTCGAGCCGACCATCGATTATGTGGTCACGAAGATCCCGCGTTTCGCTTTCGAGAAATTTCCGGGCGCGGCCACGACGCTCACCACGTCGATGAAGTCTGTGGGCGAGGTAATGGCCATTGGCCGCACCTTCCAGGAGAGCCTGCAGAAAGCGTTGCGCTCAATGGAAATCGGTCTTACCGGCCTTGATGACCTCGTATTGGAAGGACTCGGCAAAGGCGACGACAAAAATGTCATCCGGGCGGCGCTCGGTACGCCATCGCCGGACCGCATTTTGAAAGTGGCCCAGGCGCTCCGCATGGGAGTCGATCACGAGCAGATCCATTCCCTGTGCCGTATCGATCCGTGGTTCATCTCGCGGCTGCAGGAAATCGTCGATTTGGAGACCAAGGTCCGCACGCATGGCCTGCCGGAGACGGAACGTGCGTTTCGTGGTCTCAAATCCATGGGCTTCTCGGATGCGAGACTTGCCACGCTTGCCGGCCTCACGGAAGCGGAGGTCGCCCGAAAACGCCGGAACCTCGGCGTGCGGCCAGTGTATAAGCGCATCGACACCTGCGCGGCGGAGTTTCCTTCCCCAACCGCCTACATGTACTCGACCTATGAAAACCCGCTGGCCGGCAGGGAGTTTTGCGAGGCCAATCCCACAGATCGGGAGAAGGTGATCATTCTGGGCAGCGGCCCGAACCGCATCGGGCAGGGGATCGAATTCGACTATTGCTGTTGTCATGCCGCCTTTTCTCTTTCCAAGGCCGGCTACGAAACCGTCATGGTCAACTGCAACCCTGAGACGGTTTCGACCGACTACGACACCTCGGACCGGCTCTATTTTGAGCCATTGACGCCAGAAGACGTCCTCGCCGTCATTGAGAAAGAGGCTTCAAACGGTAAGCTGAAAGGCGTGATCGTGCAATTCGGCGGTCAGACGCCGTTGAAGCTCGCGCAGACGCTGCATGTGGAGAATGTGCCGATTCTCGGCACCTCGCCTGACGCCATCGATCTCGCCGAGGACCGCGACCGGTTCAAGGCGCTCGTCGAAAAGCTCGACCTCCTGCAGCCCGACAATGGTATCGCCTATTCGATAGAGCAGGCGTTGCACGAAAGCGAAAAGATCGGGTTCCCCATCGTCGTGCGACCCTCCTACGTACTGGGCGGCCGCGCCATGGCGATTGTGCCCAACCAAGCGGCGCTGAAGGAATATTTCGAAACCACACTCGCGGCGTTCGTTCCGCCCGATATTCAGCATCGATTCTCCGGCAACCGGTACGCGCAGGTCAATGTGGTTTTGGGTAAGAATGCCCTGCTTCTCGACTCCTATGTGCGCGACGCGACCGAGGTCGATGTTGACGCGATCTCGGATGGGGAAGACGTTTTTATCGCCGGCGTCATGGAGCACATCGAGGAGGCGGGCGTTCATTCTGGCGACAGCGCATGCTCGCTTCCGCCTCACTCTCTCGATGAGGAGACGATGGCGGAGCTGGAGCGGCAAACGGTCGGCATCGCTCGCGCTTTGAAAGTTGTCGGGCTCATGAACATCCAGTTCGCCGTAAAGGGCGACAAAGTCTATGTGCTCGAGGTAAACCCGCGCGCGAGCCGCACGGTGCCGTTCGTCTCCAAGGTCATAGGGCATCCCGTGGCCGCCATCGCGGCGCGGGTGATGGCGGGCGAAAAACTCTCCAGATTCAAGCTGTCGAGGCCCGAAATCGCGCATGTTGGGGTCAAGGAGGCGGTTTTCCCCTTCGAGCGCTTTCCTGAGATCGATCCCGTGCTCGGTCCGGAGATGCGGTCCACCGGCGAGGTCATGGGTATAGACAGCACTTACGCTGTCGCCTTCGCTAAAAGCCAGCTCGCAAGCGGCAGCCGCCTGCCGACTTCGGGAACCTTGTTCGTATCCGTCAAGGACGCCGACAAGGCGCGGATCATCCAGCCCGTCAAGGAACTTGCAGATATGGGCTTCAGGGTGCTCGCGACTCGCGGCACTCTGCGTCGCCTTGAGGCGAATGGAATTGCCTGCACGCGAATCAACAAAGTGCTTGAGGGACGGCCGAACATCGTCGACGCGATGAAAAACCGCGAAGTGGACATCGTTTTCAACACAACCGAAGGTGTCAAGGCGCTGGCCGATAGCTCGACCATCCGGCGAACGGCCTTGATGTACAAGATTCCATACTACACCACAATTGCGGGCGCGTTTGCGGTCACAAAGGCGATTGCGGCGATGCGCGCTGGCATCCTTGAAGTTCAGCCGCTTCAGAAATATATCGGCTAGAATGTGCGTGCCGGCGCCGGAAGGCTCCAGGCTTGCGTCTTATTGTGCAATCCCACTTAATAATGGATGAAGAAGTTCCAGTGTAAGAACTGGACTGGGGAGATCGGGGATGACCGAGAAAGTGCCGATGACCGCTGAGGGCCATGCTGCGCTTGAGGCCGAACTTAAATATCTAAGGACGGTTGAGCGCCAGCGCATCATCAAGGCGATCGCAGAAGCTCGGGCCCACGGCGACCTTTCCGAGAATGCTGAGTATCATGCGGCGAAAGAAGCGCAGGGTATGAATGAGGCGAAGGTCGCCGATTTGGAGGACAAGCTTTCACGGGCCGATATCATCGATATATCGAAGCTTTCCGGCGAGACGGTGAAGTTTGGCGCAACCGTCACGCTCATCGACGAGGACACCGAGGAAAAGGTCAAGTATCGGATCGTCGGCGACTTCGAAGCCGATGTGCGCAAAGGGAAGGTCTCCATTGGATCGCCGATTGCGCGCGCCCTCATCGGTAAAAAGGCGGGCGATTCCGTGGAAGTGAACACCCCTCGCGGCGCGAAGTCCTACGAGATCGTGATGGTGGCCTTCCTGGGCTGATGGGCCGGCGGATTGCCCTCCCGGCAATTTGCTTTTTGTAGGCCCCGTGTGAACGAAGTGCGCCCTGCTGTGTGGTCGGGAGGCTGCCCCATCGCGTCGGTGTAGACCGAGGAGATAAGACAACGGCTTGGACATTATAACTTACCTTGTGAAGCCAGGACGGTTGTGCAGTCCGCACTCCTTGTGAGTCTCGTCTTCCCACCACCAGCGTCCCGCACGGATGGGTTCGCCCGGCCGAATCGCCCGCGTGCAGGGTTGGCACCCGATTGAAGGAAAGCCTTGCGTGTGCAGAGCATTGACTGGCACCCGGTGCTCGGCGACGTAGGCTTCGACACGCTCCAGCGTCCAGTCAGCCAGCGGATTGACCTTGATGAGATTCAAGGCGCTGTCGAATTGAGCAAAAGGCGTTTCATCGCGTGTCCCGGACTGCTCGCGCCGGATGCCTGTAACCCATCCTTCCGCGCCGGACAGAGCCCGCTTGAGCGGAAGAACCTTGCGCGCCTGGCAGCAGGCCTTCCGTTTTTCGACAGAGTACTGAAAGCCGAAAATGCCATCACGCGCGACGAGTTCTTCAACCCCTATCGCATCGGGCATCACAATCCGAATGCGAGTCCCGAGAACGCTTTCCGTGCGTGCAAGCGTGTCGTATGTCTCCGGAAAGTGCCGTCCTGTGTCGAGGGTGATCGCCTCGATTTCCGCATTCGCGCGAACGATGGCGTGAAGGAGAACCTGATCCTCCAATCCGAGGCTCGTGGAAAAAATAATCCGTCCTGCAATTGCGTTTTCAATGGCATGAATGCGCGCCGCCAAGTCGTCAGTGGCTCCAAGCGCACGGTCGAGCGCATTCACAATATTTTCGCCCTCATCGCGATGGTGATGAGGATTCTCTATTGTCCCGTGCATTGGGTCCCTTTCCTCTTTCGTTTCGGGTCGAGAAAGCCTCGCCTGCTTTCGAGATCGCCGTTTCGGGGGCATGACACAACCGCTGCTCTGGACGGAACAGCGGGGTGATCCCTTGAGCATCTCGGAAGGCGTAACCGGTTGCCTTTGATATACGCGTTACGATACACGGAAAAAACCGTGCTGAGAAAAGGGCGCAAAAATAAAGATGGATTTACGGTTTGGGTTCCTAACCCGGAAAATCCGTATCGGGAATCATTGCTGCCTGCCCAGACTTTTTTACCGCTGGCCGTTCGCGGCGAATGTCATTTATTCTAGGGCGGCGCCCGGCTCGTTTTTTGCCATTTTGATGGTGAAGGCAGTCTTCACGGAACTTACATTCGGCGCTGCGGTCAACTCCCGGATGATGAAGTTCTGGAATGTCACCAGGTCTGGAGCGACGCACTTCAAGAGAAAGTCCGTATCCCCGGAGAGCATATAGGCTTCGCGGACGATGTCCCACTGCCGTGCGCGCGCTTCGAATGCGAGGAGATCAGGCTCAGCCTGGCTCTCTAGCCTCACGAAGGCGAAGGCGGTCAAATGAAAGCCGAGGCGGGGAAGGTTGAAAACCGCATGGTAGCCCGCTATGACGCCTGAACGCTCCAACTCGCGGACCCGCCGCAGGCAGGGAGGCGCCGACAGACCGACCCTGGAAGCAAGCTCGACATTCGTGATGCGTCCGTCTTTTTGCAATTCGGCAAGGATCCGCCAGTCTGTCGCGTCCAGTTTCGCTGGGATGGTGGACTCGTCAAATGTGCGTAGCGAAGCCATGGGGATTTCCTTTTATGTATTGGTTAATCCCATTTTTGAAATAGTTGGGGGAGGACATGCTGCATTGCAACAATAAAAGAACTTGAATGCACAAAGTGCGGCGAAACGCTCAGGTTGTGATGTTCTGAAGCCGCCGCTCGAAGCCTCAACTTGACATATTCGACTTGGCGACAATCATTCGCAGGTCCATCTGGCAAAGCGCAAGAGAGAATTTGAAGGGGAACTTGAAATGACCTCACGCCACGACAGGCTCGTGATCATCGGCTCCGGCCCGGCCGGTTACACGGCTGCGATTTATGCAGCGCGGGCCATGCTGCGCCCGGTTCTCATAGAGGGTATCCAGCCGGGCGGACAGCTCACCACCACGACAGAAGTAGAAAATTATCCGGGCTTCGCGGACGTCATCCAGGGGCCTTGGCTTATGGAGCAGATGCGCGCCCAGGCGCTCCACGTTGGGGCCGAGATCGTGCAGGACCATATCGTTGCGGTCGACTTTTCCCGCAGGCCGCTGCTCCTTACCGGCGATAGCGGGACGCTCTACCATACGGCGGCTGTCATCATCTGCACCGGGGCGCAGGCTCGTTGGCTCGGTCGTCCAAGCGAACAGAAATATCGCGGCCATGGCGTCTCGGCTTGCGCCACGTGCGACGGCTTTTTCTACAGAGGCAAGGACGTCCTCGTGGTCGGCGGCGGCAATACGGCCGTGGAAGAGGCGCTCTTCCTCACCAAGTTTGCCCGGTCTGTAACTATTGTGCACCGCCGCAGTTCGTTCCGCGCGGAAAAGATTTTGCAAAACAGGCTCTTTGCGAATCCAAAGATAAAAGTGATCTGGAATGCGACTTTGGGCGAGGTTGTGGGAACGGAAAGCCCCAAAGCGGTGACAGGAGCCAAGCTTCGCGATATCTTGACCGGAGAAATCACGCAGGTTCAGGTAGATGGCGTCTTTATCGCCATTGGCCATGAGCCGGCGACGGCGTTGTTTAAAGATCAGGTGGAGATGACACCCAGCGGGTATATCGTCACGGCGGCAAAGTCAGCGTCAACCACTGTCGCTGGAGTCTTCGCTGCGGGCGATGTCACCGATGACATATACCGTCAGGCGGTCACAGCCGCAGGCATGGGATGCATGGCGGCGCTCGATGCCGAGCGCTATCTGGCAAGTCTGGAAACGGTGGCGCAAGCGGCGGAATAGGGCGGAAGGGGCGGCAATCTCCCAATGGATTGGGACAAACTTCGGATTTTCCACGCCGCGGCGGAAGCGGGAAGTTTCACGCACGCGGGCGAAGCGCTGAGCATCAGCCAGTCGGCGGTCAGCCGCCATATCAGCGCGCTTGAGCGCGACCTGAATGTTCCGCTTTTTCACCGGCATGCGCGCGGGCTCGTTCTGACCGAGCAGGGAGAACTTCTTTATCGCACGGCGCAGGAAGTTTTCAGCAAACTGGCGACAACGCAGATCCTCCTTGCGGACTCGCGCGGAAAGCCAAGCGGGGAGCTCAAGGTCACAACGACGAGGGCGCTCGGAACCGGCTGGCTCACCCCGCGGCTCAACGACTTCATGAAGCTCTATCCGGATATTCGCCTGCAGCTTCTGCTCCACGACGAAGTCCTTAACCTCACCATGCGTGAGGCGGACGTCGCCATATGGTTCGGGCCGCCAACCCAGCAGGATCTGGTCCGGCGCAAACTCTTCACCGCACATTACCACGTGTATGCGTCGACCGACTTTGTGAAGCGCTATGGCAAGCCAAAGAGCATCGAAGACATCGACCGCCATAGAATTCTCACCTATGGCGGGGTTCTGCCGAGCCCTTTCAAGGAAATGAACTGGCTCGAAACGATGGGCCGCGATGGCAAAGGCCCAAGGGAACCTGCTATTCGGATCAATAGCCTGGTGGCGCTCCGCGAGGCCGTACTCCAGAATCTCGGGATCGCGGTCCTTCCCGATTACTTGGCGAAGGATAATCCGAGCCTTGTCTCGATCCTTGAAGAGGTGGATATGCCGGTATTCGATACTTATTTTGTGTATCCGGCAGATTTGAAGGATACTAAACGGATTAATGTTTTTCGCGATTTTCTCGTAGCGAAAGCGAGAGAGTGGTCTTTCTAAGTATAACCAATGCAGTAGGCTGATGATTTCTTGGACATAAGCTTGGCTGCTTTTCGCAGATCGTGCCAATCCTGAATTCAGATTTGCAATAAACCTTGATTTTTTCAGCATATATCTGCTTTTCATCCTGAAAAATCGCATACGGCTGGAACCTTCTGTCCTTCCATCGTTTTTTTTCCAAAGGGATTTCGAGAAGGTATGGAGGTGTTCGTGCCGGCCTATTTTTCGGGAACTACTAACGCTCTCAGAAAGGGCGTGATGAAGATGTCGGCGGATACCGCCATCAAGAAAATCGAAGGGTGGGAAGAAGCTCTGCAGGAAGTCGAAATACCCGGCGCACGCGCAATTTTGCGAGACCTTGGCGCGCTTAAACGTCAACTCGATCAAGACGAGCCCGATGGCGACCGCATACGCACGATTCTTTCGCGTCTTGCGGATGCAACCATGAAGATCTCGGACAAGGTTGAGGATCGCAACGCGGATAAGGTCCGTGATTTGGGCCAGGCGCTGGAAACTGCGTCGGAAGAAGATGAGGAGGAAGAAATGGACAAAAATCAAGAGTCGCGCCGATCAAGCTCGCAACGAGCGAGCAGTGCTCGATCCTCGCAACGACATCGCGATGACGATGAGGAAGACCATCGGGGGCCAAGTGGCCGCGTAAAGGATCCGGAGCATGACCACCGCCTCAGTGGGCAGGAGTCGGACCGCTTGTATGAATCTCGTCATATGGAGAGAGGTTACGACGGGCGCGGCCGCGTGACCGATCCCGACGAAGATCATCGCGTTCGCGGGCACGAGACGGATCGTCTTTATGAATCCCGCCACATGGAGAGAGGCTATGATGGACGCGGCCGCGTGACCGATCCGGAGGAGGACCATCGCCTTCGCGGTCACGAGACGGACCGCCTGCGTGAATCCCGCCACATGGAGAGAGGCTATGATGGACGCGGCCGCATGACCGATCCAGAGGAAGATCATCGCCTGCGCGGCCATGAGACGGATCGTCTTTATGAATCTCGCCATCGCGGCGATGACGGGCGCGGACGTGTCACAGACCCCGAGCACGATCATCGCCTGCGCGGCCACGAGACGGATCGTCTGTATGAATCTCGCCATCGCGGCGACGATGGCCGCGGCCGTGTGATCGATCCGGATGAGGATCATCGCCTGCGCGGCCATGAGACGGACCGTCTTTATGAATCCCGCCACATGGAGAGAGGCTATGATGGACGCGGCCGCGTGACCGATCCGGAGGAGGACCATCGCCTTCGCGGTCACGAGACGGAC
>JBAVVQ010000703.1:0-1685 GCA_049697375.1 Rhodomicrobium sp. | reverse complement strand
GCCTGAGGCAGAGCGAGGCAAAGCTCCGGCAAAGCGAAGAGTTTTCGAGAAGCGTCCTTGAAGCCAGCGTCGATTGCATCATGGTTGTCGATCCTGCCGGCAAGCTCGAATATGTGAATCCAAATGGCCTGAAACTTTTGGGCGCTTCGAGTCTGGATGGGCTCCGCGGGCGCCCGTGGTCTCATTTATGGTCCAAAAGCGCTTGGCCCGCCATAGAGCAAGGCCATTACGCGGCTCTCCAAGGCAAGACGCATCATCTGCAACTGCGAGACGCAACTGCGACGGGCGAAGAGAACTGCTGGGATGTCACCATCAGCCCCGTACGAAGCCAAAAGGGATTGATCAGCCAGCTCGTGGCGACCGCCCGGGATATTACCGAGCGACAGCGGGCGAGCGCCGCCGCCAACCGGCTCGCGGCCATCGTTGAACAGTCGCAAGACGCCATTGTCAGTTTTGGCCGCGATGAAAAAATCCGCTCCTGGAATCCGGGCGCGACCCAGCTTTTCGGATATTCCGAAGAGGAAGCCGCAGGGCAAACAGCGGCCCTTGTATTGGGCGAGCGCGAGGGCGAAAAAAATCTCGATGCGATCCGGTCTGCGCTCGGTGGGAATATCCTGAGCTTCGATGCTCAATCGCGAACGAAGGGCAGACGGCTTGTCGATGTTTCCGTAAACCTTGCCCCTCTCAGAGACTCTGACGGCTCTATTCTGGGGGCGTCGGCCATCATACGCGATATTAGCGAGCGTAAGATGGCTGAAGAGCGGGCTCATTTGTTGATGCGCGAGATCAACCATCGCGCTAAAAACCTGCTCACCGTAGTCCAGGCCATCGCTCATCAGTCGGCGAAAGAGACAGACCCGCAAACATTTGCAGAGAATCTGACGCTCCGCCTGATGAGCCTTTCGGCGTCCCAGGATCTTATCGTGTCGGGCAATTGGGTGCATGTTCCGATCGGGGACCTGGTAAAGTCGCAACTCGCGCCGTTCGGAGTTCCAGCAGACCGGCTCATCCTTCGCGGCGATCCTATTGTTCTCAAGCCCGAGGCCGCGCAGGGCATAGGGATGGCAGTGCACGAACTCGCAACGAACGCCATCAAATACGGAGCTCTTTCGAATGAGCAGGGAAAGATCTCCGTTGGCTGGTCCAAGGTGCAAAACGGCGGCCAAGCCTATTTCGAAATGACCTGGACTGAGATAGGCGGCCCCTTGGTTAAACCTGCCCATCATCGCGGATTTGGACGAAAGGTCATCGAGCGGATGGCCGCGGAAGCCGTGCAAGGCGAGGTGGACTACAGGTTCGACCCTGACGGCGTGCGCTGGACTTTGAGGGCTCCAGAGGGGTTTGTTCAGCTAACAAACAAGAGCAACGATTTAAACGAAACGGGATAAGGTAAGAAGCATCAATCCGGACTTAGGCGAGAACGTGAGCGATCAAAGCGATCGCAACACTGTTCCCGCTGATGACGTAGTTATGCAGCTCCTCGGCTTCCGTCGAGATCAAACCGGTTGGATATACCTCATTCGGATCCGCCATAACTCCATCTCCGAAAGAGCTTGATCTTCGCCGTGTGGATTTTCCGGCGCCTCGAAAGGGGAAGCTGATCCTTTGGCAAGTTTTCACCACCCAATACTATTACATGTGTCAAGCCGCAGTAACAGATAATGACATCTGTCACTGCGATACAA
>JBAVVQ010000702.1:0-15524 GCA_049697375.1 Rhodomicrobium sp. | reverse complement strand
CGAACACGGTGCTCGCACTCTTCAACCTCGCCCCTGCCTTCCCGCTCGACGGCGGCCGCATCCTTCGCTCCATCATCTGGTGGCGGACAGGGAATTTCCGCCTTGCGACCCGTATCGCTTCCATGTTCGGCACGATTTTCGGCGGCTTCCTGGTGGTTGCCGGCCTTGTTCAGATCGTCGAAGGGAACACCTTGGGTGGAACCTGGCAGCTTCTTATAGGAATATTCGTCGCGGCTGCGGCGTCCCAATCGCGCGACCACATGAAAGCGGCCGAAAATCTGAGGGGGGTATCGGTGGCGGATCTCATGGATCGCTCCCCCTTGTCAGTAGCCCCGGATCTTACGATCGAGGCTCTGGTCAAGGATTTCATTTACGGGCTGAACCGCAAATTCATCATCGTCGCCGAGGACGGGAAAGCGTTCGGCTATATTGCGCCGGAGCAGATCAAACGCGTTTTGCAGTCGCAATGGCGCGACACATTTGTGCGGACGATCGCCGAGCGCTTTACTCACGATACGGTTGTTTCGCCGGCTTCATCCGCCATGGAGGCGCTGCGCAAACTCCAGTCGAACGGCATCCGGCATCTCGCAGTCCTGGAAGGAAACGCGCTCGTCGGAACTGTGTCCGAGACCAATTTCTTGAACTACATCACGGTGCGGGAGGAAGTCGCCACTCCCGCAAAAGCCCTGCCAGCGGAGGCGGCGCCCTCAGGCGGCTAACATCTTGTCGACTTCGCGGACAAGATCCTTCAGGTGTATGGGTTTTGAAAGGATGCGCGCCCGCTGCGGCGCCTCCGAATATTGCTGCAACGCGACAGCGGCAAATCCCGTGATGAACATGATTTTCATCTCGGGATTGAGTTCCGCGGCTCTCTTGGCAAGCTCGATGCCATCCATTTCCGGCATCACGATATCGGTGAGCAGGAGCGTTACGGGCTTTTCTTTCAAGCCCTGCAGAGCTTCGGCGCCGTTGCCGTAGGAAACGACGTCATATCCCGCACGTTCGAGCGCCTTCGCGAGAAAGCTGCGCATCGAGTCGTCATCTTCAGCAAGCAGAATGGTTTGCATCTCTTTTACCCGCAAGCAACGGACCGGAAAACTCCCCCACGGCAGGCTTGCTACGCATCGACCAGAGAGTGCGCTACCGTGGTTGATCAGCTTTAGCGCATCTTGGGGCAAATTCCAGGCTCAAGCTTGTTTTAACCTTACCCCGCGGAGAGCGGGCGTAAGATCCCGCTTTTGTTGGGTTTTAGGAAAACGCTAACCTTTGAGACTTCCGACGAAATCAATCTCAAGCCTGCGCCTGTGGCCGCCCGTGCGATGCTCGATCAGATAAGCCTCCTGCCAGATCCCAAGCGCAAGGCTCCCGCTCCTGACAGGCAGGGAAAGAGAGGTTGCGGTGAGAAGCGTTTTGATATGCGCAGGCATGTCGTCCGGCCCTTCGCTCGAATGCCGGTAATGTATGTCTTCCGGGGCGAACCGCTTCAAAGCGTCGGCGAGATCCATCAGGACGGTCGGGTCGGCATTTTCCTGAATGCACAGCGAAGCCGAGGTATGGGCGCAAAACACGCTCAAGAGGCCGTTCTCCGTCCCCATCTCTTTCAGCGCACGGCCCAACTCAGTTCCCAGGCGGTAAAAGCCGGGTCCGGCGGTCGCGACGGTCACGGCAGTGCTCGCATGACCGGTGCTGATTCTGGATGCGCTCATTGATGACCTCAAAAAAAGCCACACATTTTACCGGCCGTTTACGGCATGTTTGCATATCCAAGGCAAAGATAACAACTGCATAGGCTCTCAAACAGCCTGTGCGCCCGCGTTCTCAATCCCGGCGCTTGAACGAGGACAAGGGCGTGCCTCAACCTATAGGTGGGAACTTAGCCAAGTGAAACCAGGGCGCTTGACCAGCAGCGACCTCGATCTCGAAAAGGCCCGCGAAGCGCGAGGCCCTTTCGAGCGCGCGCTCGGCAGCCCTTCCGGCGCCCCGCCTCTTAGGCAGCCGCCTCCGCCTTTTCCTTCGTCCGAACCCCCCTTTTTGCCGTGGGAACACGAGATGGATGCTGAGGCGCAGCTCCAGCTTTATCTCGATCGTGCGAGGGAGCCAAAGCAGAAAGGCTTCCCTCCGCTCGAGGCTTTGTCGGCCCGGCTCAATGAATTCACGGAGCCCCTCCATCATGCCGAGGCCTCCCCGGACATTGAGCCACGCCAATTGGACCCTTCGTCGCCCAATCGGCGCGCAAGCGATCTCGAATGGTTCGAGGGTAAGTTCCACGAGCTGAAGACGATGCTCTCGCGTCGGGACTCTGACACAAGCGAGATTGTTTCCATCAATATCAGGCTTGCAGAGATCATAGACCGCGTGGACAGGCTTTCGGCCGCGCTTCCCGGCGAGAAGACCATGGCGGCCGTGGAAACGCAGCTTTCCGAGCTGTCACGCTCGCTAGAGGCCACGCGCACGCAGAGCTCGTCCGATGCAAACCGTATCGCGCGCGCCGCCAAGGAGATATTGGCCGCGACCGAGAAAGCCCAGGTGGCGAGCGCCGGTTTCGAGGAAACCGCGCGGCACACAGTTAAGGAGCTCGGCCAAACCGTCGTCGTGGCAGCCTCGCACGCGGCTGCAGTCACGGCGGAGCAGATCGCGGCCGCCCTTCACGAGCGCCGCGATGGCGGCCGCCTTGAGGCGGTGGAAACCGAACTCCGCGCGCTCAATACTTTTTCCCGGGAAGGCGCCGACCGCACGTCCGCAGCACTCGACCGCATCCACGAAACGTTGCGCATGTTCCTGGAGAAGGGGCAGGCAGACCGCCTCGCGACAGCCCGCAGGAAGCGCGCAGGTGTCCACGAGCGGATAACGTCGGGCGCCCAAGACTACGCCATCGGGGATGATTTCGGATCGGACCCGGAGCGCAAACCTTGCCTCGATACGATTACGCTGCGCAAGTCCCCGCCCCCCGATCCGCACCTTTTGGAAGCGTTGAAAGACGCAAGCGAAAAGCTTGTCGTCTCGCAGAGTTTTGGCTCCGCCAAACACCAACACGATACGGCCCCGCCGCCGCCCCGGTCTGCGTCCGGCATCCAGTTCCGCGACGATGAGCGATCTCTTCCACTTCTCGGGCTTGGAATCGTCGCCGTCGTTCTTCTGATCGCAAGCGCCGCGCTGTACTACCTGCATACGAGGCCCCAGCTTCCACCTTTCCATTTGAGCGTGCTGCCGAACGTCCAACCCGCAAGGTCATTACCCGCGCTCCCCCCTTCCGGTCCGCAAAGCGGGGAAGCCGGTCCCGGCAACGCGGCCCTCGGCCCTCCGAAAGCCGCTCCCTCCCTTTTCACGGCAGCGGATCAGAACCACCAACCCGCTCCTGCCCAGCCGGACTCTCATGAAGATTTGCAGGTGCTCGCCAATGCGGCAAGCCTCGGCGACCGGGAGGCCCAGTTCCGTATCGCGGCCCATTTCCTCAGCGATGGGACGCTTCAGGGCGACCCATCCACAGCGGCGCGCTGGCTGGCAAGGGCCGCCAATCAGGGGCACGTCGAATCGCAGTTCGTGCTGGCCACGCTCTACGAGCGCGGAATAGGCGTTCCGAAGGATGATGCCGTAGCGCGGGAACTGTATCACAAGGCTGCCGGCGCCGGACACATCCGGGCCATGCATAATCTTGGGGTGCTACTCTGCGCTCAAGACTCGCCCCAGGATTACCAAGAAGCCGCCGCCTGGTTCGCAAACGCCGCCATGTCCGGCCTGACCGACAGCCAGTTCAATCTCGCCGTTCTGTACGAGCGCGGGCTTGGCCTGCAACAAAATAATCAGAAGGCCTACTTCTGGTACGAGGTCGCTTCATTGGCGGGAGACAAGGAAGCAACGCGTCAGGCGGAACGCCTGAAACGCCAGCTCCCCGACGCAGAAACCCAGGCGGCGGCAGAACAGGCTGGCTCGTGGCGTCCAAGTGTGGAACAGCTGCCTCATCTCGCAAGCGGAAGCGCTTCCCGCAGCTAAAAAGCCGGTTGAGATTTTTGTGACCCGGTTGAGTCCCTGTGCGCCGTCGTCCCGGAAAGCGCGTCAGCGCCTATGCGGAACCCTAATAGGCGCCAGCGCTTAAGACGATCTTTGCATCCCGCGCCGCGTGAAGCCCTCACATATCCCGGCGAAGCCTACAGGAAAAGCAGTCTCTCTATGTCGCGGTTCACACGCAAGCATTTTGCGCGTGAAGGGCATTTTCGCGTGACGGCTTTCGAGCTTTCCGCTAAAAGCGCAAAAACACAGATCCCACCACAAATAGAGTCATATTCGGGCCGCAGCGTCCATGCTGGTTTATTTGCCAATTGCCGAATTGCCGGTCAATGCACTGCTCATGATCGCTCTCGGCGGCGCGGTCGGCTTTCTGTCGGGCATGTTCGGGGTCGGCGGCGGCTTTCTCATGACGCCTATGCTCATTTTTGCCGGTGTGCCAAGCGCCGTCGCCGTGGCGACCGGAGCCAATCCGCTGATCGCATCGTCCATAACAGGCACGATCATTCAATACCGGCGCAAGAATGTCGACGTAAAGCTTGGCCTGTATCTCTTGGCGGGTGGCGCCGCCGGAGCGCTCCTGGGCGTTTTGCTTATCAGATATTTGAGGCAGATCGGCCAGATCGATTTGTTCGTCGCCCTGCTCTATGTCGTCTTTATGAGCGCAGTTGGAAGCGTAATGCTGGTTGAGAGCCTGCGCGCTCTGAGTAATGCCCGGCGCGGTAATCCAATCCCTGCGCGCCGGCCCGCTCACCACAACTGGATTCATGGCCTGCCCTTCAAGACCCGCTTCAAAGCGTCGAAGCTTTATATCAGCGCCCTTCCCCCCGTCGCGCTTGGAGCGCTCGTCGGGCTCATGTCCGGCATCATGGGCGTAGGCGGTGGCTTCGTCATGGTCCCGATTCTGATTTACCTGCTCCGCGTTCCAACGAATGTCGCGATCGGCACCTCTTTATTTCAGGTTATTTTCGTCAGCGCGATTACAACGGTTCTGCAGGCTGCGACCAACAAATCGGTCGACATTGCACTCGCTCTTCTCCTGATGGCTGGCGGGGTGATCGGCGCACAGGCCGGAGCGGCGGCGGCCCAAAATCTTCGCGCCGAGCAGCTTCGTCTCCTTCTCGCCTTGTTGGTTCTCGCGGTGGGACTTCGGCTTGTTGTCGGGCTTCTTGCGCCTCCGGAGCTCTTCAGCGTCATGCCTGCCGAGGCGTGAACATGGCCCAGGCTTTTTCCGCGGGGCAGCATCTCTGCGCCGCTCTTCTCTTCCAAGTCCTAATCCTGACGTCTCAGAATGTCGCGTTGGCCTCGTCGCACGATCTTATCGAGGCAGGCGCATCGCAAAATCACTTCTATATCGAGCCAAGCTACGACGGAACGAGCATCACGCTTTTTGGCTCAGTCGATAGCGACCGGCTCAAAGACGAGCGCTTCGACGTCGCAATTACCATCCATGGTCCGACCATGCCGGTGACGGTATGGAAGAAAGCGCGCCGCGCGGGCCTTTGGATCAACGCCGAGAGCCTCACCTTCGACGGGGTTCCAAATTATTACGCGGTCCTCTCGACCAAGCCGCTTGAGGACATAGCGTCGTTCGAGGTACGTAAGGGCCATGAACTCGGGATCGCCGTTCTGCAATTTCCAGCGACGGCAGGCCCGAAATCCGAGGCGCCGGCAAATCCGCCTCAGGAATTTCGGGATGCGCTGATCAAATTAAAGCGGACGAGCGGCCTCTTCGTCGAGGATAATCAGGCCGCCATCGAGTTCCTGGGCGCAAGACTCTTCCGGGCCAAAGTTTTCCTGCCAGCGGCTGCAGGCCCGGGTCTCTATCGCGCGTATTTCTACGTCCTCCAAAAAGGCAGCGTGGCAGGTGAGGCGAGCGCGCATATCCGCCTCAACAAAGTCGGCATAGAGGCCGGGCTTTCTTCCGCGGCCATCGATCACCCCTGGCTTTATGGGGTCTTGGCGGTCATCCTCGCAACCGCCGTTGGCGGAGGAGCCTCCCTTGTTTTCCGCCGCGTCTGAAGCCGGTTGACCTCCTGTGTGTCGTCGTCCCGGAAAGCGCTTCAGCGCTTATCCGGGAACGTAACAGCCGCCAGCGCGTGGACGATCCCCGATAACGCCTTGCGGCGTTTCGGGGACGACGAAGAGGAGTGAGGCCGTCTAAAAGTATTGTGGCCGGGAGCAACCCGGCCATGCCTTTTCCATCAGCTAATCTCACGAAGCGCTCACCTCAGGCCGCCCGATCCTCCATCAGTTGAGGCGAAGCCACGGACGAGACACGCGCCTGAGATATGTACCAGACGAACAGCCCCCCTTGGCCGAGAAGCGGATCGAAGGCGGAACTGAGCACGTTGGTTCCAGCAGAATAAGCGCCGAGAGAGGGAAGGATCATGCGCATGCCGTTCGAAACGAAGCAGCGCCCCCGAACGAGATGGCCGTAATGGGAGACTTGCGCCACGGGATGCAGACCGCCGGCGATCTCATTGGCCACAGGCGCGCGCACCGGCTTGGCGCGAAACTTGATCCCGCTCAGCATCATATGCGGGACGACGGCTCCTCCGATCGGGTCCGGCTTTCCGGGGAGATCTGACGCCACCCAGTACCACTCGCGCCCCTCCATCATATCCTGAAGCCAGTCTATCTGGTGATTGCTGAGGCCATCCGAACAATGGCCCGCGAAGCTGTTTCCAAGCGCAATGACGCGCTGAGGATCGTAACGGTCGAGCGCGTCCTCCAGTTTCTCGAACGCCGACGCCGTATCGTACGGCGGGAGAACGACATTCTCGCCTTGAAGATAGGAGCATTGCGAGAGCTGAAGATCCGCCACGATGAGAGTGTTCTCGGCGGGCCAAAATAGAGCCCCGGTGGGATCAGCGATAAATGACTTCCCGCTAACGAGAGTTCGGGAGGCGCCTGTATCGTGAAGAAAAGTGCTGGTGTCACGCTGAAGCATTGTTGCAAGCATCTGTCTGCCCTTGAGGTGGGCCCGGCGAAATACTCAAGCCGCGAGCCGCACACTGTCCCGACTAACTGCTCACTCGGACGCACATTGAAGGTGTTTAGCTCAGCCAGGATGAGCCGATTCGCGTGAGTTTGGTTACAAAAAAATCACGTTTGTTGAAGTTCTCTGGAAATCGCCAGAACATTGACGGCCCGCTGCAATTCGGCCACAGATGTTGCCGCTTTGCTACGCCGCCTTCTGCTCCACCCTCGCGAAGTAGGGGACCAGCTTGAAGCGCGCATAAGGCAGGTATTGCTGATTCTGGATCAGCCCTTCGAACTGTTTCAGCCTTTCCAGAATTCCATGGAGGTTTGCCGCATCGGGGCCGGAAGTCGCCCCACACAAGGCGCGTACAACAGCCTTCTTGTGATCAGGCTGCTGATTTTTCAGATAGATTTTTGTGTCGAGCGCGCCGGAAAGGTCGGCCGGGAGGTCGCCTGGATATTGCGTTCCGATGGTGATGCCCGCACCGAATGCACGGCCTTCACGCGCGAGGCTTTCAAGATGGGTGCTGTTGGCGACGCGCCAAGCCTCGTCGATCACCAGCAGGCGCGTCAGTTTACGGGGCTGCGCGCGCCGCAGGAGCACGCCATGCAGCCTGATGATGACCAGCTCCGCGAGCGCCGCCTTGATCTCATCGGTCGGCAGCGCAAACAGCGAAAGCACGAGCCTCTCATCGAGCATGGCCTCGAAAGGCACCAACAGTTCGTCCGATTTCGGGAAAAGTCCTAGCTCGAACAGCGGTGCGATGCGGTCCAAAAGGCTGATCGCCTGCGGATTCCTTGCCTCTTTCTGCTCTTCCAGGATGGCGATCACATCGTCGAAATTCGGCGGCCGCAACGTATCTACGTTGATCCATTTCTGAGGGGTAATGCCCCGGGCTTCGAACGCCCCTTTGACTGCGTCGCGTAACGTCGCTGTCTGCCGGTCACCGAGCCCGAAAACGCGCTTTAACACGCCAGTGATCGTGAAAATGTGCTCGATGGGCTGCGCCTGGCCCTCCTCGTTGGGGCTCGGCATCAGTGGGTTGAACGGAATCCCGTAGCGGCGCACATCATGGACCTTGAGCCCGATGGCCTGAACGAAGCTCCGCTCCGAATAATCGTTCTTGAAATCGAAAATACAGACTGGGAAGCCCATGCGGCTGATGCCATCGATGAGCACATTCAGCGTTTGCGTCTTGCCGGAGCCTGGATCGCCCGTAACCAGGATGCCGAAATTGAGAAGCCTTGCTTCGGCCTCGAAGGGCGCCCAATAGACCTCGCCGCCATCCTCGTGGCCGCCAAGCATAACGGCCTGCGCGGACGGAGGCTTGCGGCGAGGCGCGGGCGGCGGCGGAGGCGCCGCCGGTTCGGACGCTTGTTACTCGACCTCGTCTTCCTCGATGACCTGCACATAAGGAAACTGCAGAATGTCAGAAAGCGAGGCCGTGGTCGTGAGCGGCCGGCACGCGCGCTGCCAGTCTCGAAATCCGGCGGCATCCTTGAAATTGCGGAAGAAATGGCGTGCGGACTCAAGCCGCTCCCACGACAGCATCTCGAATTGCGGAACGATGATCGACTGCATCTCTTCCGCGTCGCGGATTAGAGGCGCGATGAACCGTCCCAACCGTGGGAGCCGGCCGCCGCGTGGGCGAACGAGCACCGGCCGTGCGCCCTTTATGGTGCGAAGAAACATTTTGATTTCATCCGCAAGCGCGGCGCCCCGGGCCTCATTGCAAAGCGCGATATCGCGGCGCTCTACGCTCTGCCCGTCCTTCTGAAAATCCGCCTCAATCACAACCGTGCCCGCGCGTCCCCGGACCGTGCGGCGCGTTTTGATGGCCGTGACGCCTTCGATCTCCACCGCAGCGGCCTGAACGGCCCATTCGAGGATCTCGGCTTGCTGTATGCCATTGCCGATGGAAGGCTGAACGGCTCTGGAATTCAGTTCCCCATGCCACTTGTCGTCGAAATTGATCGCCGGAGCAGCGGCGGCGGTGGCTGCCGAGGCGGTTATTATGGGAGCGTCGGCTGCAGGAGGCGGCGGCATATCCTCCAGCGCAGGAAGCTTGCCGGTCGCGAGATAAATACTCCGGAATTGCTGGATCAACTCGAAGACATAGCGGGATGTCTGTCCGCCAAGCTCATTCAGCATCCACGCCGGAAAGGGATAGAGCGGTTCGGAGGGACTGGCCTTGACGCCGCAGCGCTCAAACAATTCCGCAAGCCGGCGCTTGAGAAGGGCTTCGACCTGACGCCGCGCCAGTGGACGCAACCGCACAGGAAGCGCGCCGAAACGTTCGATGCGATCGCGGATGGAGCCATCGATTCCTTCTGAAATCGTATCGTAAAGGGCGGGCAAAACCGCAAACGCGACGCAAAGCGGCGGAAGCGTTTCGGCAAGAAGCGCCCCTCTCGAGAAGAGATGCCGGAGCCGCTGCTCCCAGCCTTGGACCCGGCTCTGCTCAAGCTGGTCGAAGGCAAGAAAGAGCGCGCCGCCTGTTGCGCCGACAACGCTCACAAGAGCATCGATGTGGCTCCGCGCGACATGATCCTCCGCAAGTTGCGCGAGGCGCACTCCGCCCACGCTGACGTTCAAGGGCTGCCCGCGCAGATAGGCAAGGCAATCGTCGTCGCCTGCCGCAGCGCCAAGCAGCGCCGTCACAAAAGCCTCGGACGGAACCGGAAGATGCGAAAGCTTCTGAAGCTTGGACCGGATGGAGACGATAAGCGGCCGCAACTCGAAATCCCGGATATCGCCTTCATCTCTCAAGACATCGCGCCGAAACGCCGCCATCAGATCCGGCTGGGCTCGCTGAAGAACGGCTCCCGCAAGCCGCGCCAGAGGCGACGGCGAATCCGCAGAGACAAGATAACGTTCGGACATCCGTGAAACAAGCGCGCGCAAAAGCCACGCATCGAGATCCTTTTCGGCGACCAGATCGACCATCGGGAAGAGCGCCGCATAGACGCCGCCCTCCTGATGCATGCGCCGGATGGCGGTCAGAAGCGTATGCGTCTTCCCTGTGCCGGTCGCGCCTTTGATGAGAAGAATGCGCGAGGCCGGATCGGGATTTTGCGCCCGCGCCTGCCTGACGATCGCGGTCAGCGCGTCACTGGCCTCGGCCTCGATCTCCGGCACGTCCACCCGCTCCTCGTCCGCCGCGCCCGCGAGCGAAGCCACCGCGCCAAAAACGCGGTCGAAGTCGGGACTTTTGAAAGCCTGGAGACGAGGATCCATGATGGTGACGCTAAATCCATTGATTGACGATAAAATGCCGCTCGTCGCGTCCAAAGCGCAAACGCGACCGCTCTTTCAGGCTCGCATCGAACGGGCCCGCAATGTCGTAACGCTCGAGATCGATAAGCCCCTCGCGCGCCGCCTCGGCGACGTGAAACTTGAATTCGTCGAGCGTGCCGAGATCCAACCCCTGTACGAGCCCGGCATCGTAAACCTGCGCTATGGCCACACGCCCGGCATAGGGCTTCGTCTCGAGATTTCCTGCCAGCTTTCTGACCGATTCAGCGAATCCGTCCAAGTCAAAGGCCTCCCCACTTGTTGCCGGGTCCGTCACGTTTGTGTGCAAAGCAGCGCGAATAATCGTTGTGCTAAGATCACCGACGGTTGATGCCGGGCCGCCGAAGGCGGACGACAGCAAGGCCGCATCAGCTTGCAGAACGGCGCCGGAGCTGAGCCCGGCGAAAGCGAGATAGATGCTGCGGCTCATCGGATCGAAGGAAAAAGCCTTGCCGGGCTGGCCTATGCCCGCAACCAGACCCTCGCCAAAAGAGGCGACGATGCGCCGAAGAAGCTCACAGCGAGCCTGCGCTCGCGATGGCGAGGGCGAAAGATTGGCAAGGCCGTAAAGCTGGCGCAACGCGCCCCCGGCAAGGTCCCGGTGTGTTTCGTTGGCAACCGCCGCCTCGAGCCCCAAGGCGCGGAAAGCCAAATCGCGCCTGGCATCGGCCCAATTAACCGATTTGCGCGCCGTCTGAAGGAGGCCGCTGCGCTCCTGGACGAGCCCGAGCCTCACCGCCTCATCGAGAACGGGTTCGGCCGCGAACAGCTCCGAGAGCGCGCTTATCGCATCCGCCCGGCTGCATCCGTGCCTATGCGCGGCCACAAAAGCTGCGGCGATCTCGCCTGCTGCGAGCGGATGAAGACATCCGGAGGCGGCTTTTGGCAAATGTTCTTTTGTCATCATCCTGCAATTTTGATCGGCGGGAAAACCAGCCCTCGCAGCCGAGCCTTCTGCCGAAATTAACCGATTCGAAAGGTTCTGAAACCTGGAAGGGCAATGCGCCGGTTGCTTTGCCCAGCGCCAACACAACCGAGGAAAGGGCGACTCAAGTCTTGCCTGCCTGCGGCAAAGGCCCTAATAGACGAGTGAACAGACTTCCGGCCCGGCGCGCGCTTTCCAAAAAGCTGGTAAAAAATATGGCGCGCACAGCGGATGCATCTAAACTTCACGTTTCCCGAAAGGCGAGGAGCTTTCAGCAGTGACGAAAAGGATCTTATGCATTGGCGCTCTTGCGCTGGCGCTTGGCGCGCAAGTCGCCTATGCGGCGCCTGTCGCCAAAGTCAATGGGGCCGACATCACAGACGCCGAGCTCGCCTTCGCGGAAGCCGAGGTTGGAGCCGAGATTGCGGGGCTTCCCCCGGAGAGCCGCCGTCGCGTGCTTGTGGAATATCTCATTGAGGCGCACCTGTTCGCGGATGAGGCCAATAAGGGGCAGCTCACCACCGGCAAAGACTTCGAGGACCGCCTCGCCTATTACAAGCTGCGCGCCATGCGCGACGCCTTCTACGAGAAAAAGGTCCGCGGCGGCGTAAGCGAGGCGCAGGCTCGGGCCGCCTATGATGAGCAGATCGGGAAGCTTAAGCCCGAGCAGGAAGTCCACGCCCGTCACATCCTTGTAAAGACCGAGGATGAAGCGAAGGATCTCGTGAAGCAGCTCAAAGCTGGGGCAGACTTCAAGGAGCTTGCCCAGAAGAGCTCGGACGGCGGAAGCGCCCATTCCGGCGGCGATCTTGGCTATTTCGCGCGCGGGCAAATGGTCAAGTCCTTCGAGGATGCCGCCTTCGCGCTCGAAGCCGGCCAGATTTCCGATCCGATTAAGTCCGAGTTCGGCTGGCACGTGATCAAAGTGGAAGACAAGCGCACCAAGCCGGCGCCGGCATTCGAAGAAGTCAAGGATCAGATTACGGCGTCGCTGAGCCAGGCTCAGCTCAAGGACACGGTGCAGAAGCTCAGGTCGTCAGCATCGGTCGAGATCATCGATCCGGACTTAAAGAAATCCATTGATGAGGATGCCAAGGCGGCGGCCCTTGAAGGTCAAACCCAGCAAAGTAAGTGAAACGGAGCCGCTCGCATCATGGCGAATGAACATAAGGCTTCGCCGTTCGCGCCCGCCGACCTTGCCGAGCTGCCTCCAATAAAGGGAGTGCGGCTCGCAGTCGCAGAGGCGGGGATCAAATATGCGAACCGCACCGACGTAGTGTTGATGCTGTTTCCGGAAGGCACGGAAGTCGGTGGCGTTCTCACACGCTCGAAGACGTGCTCGGCGCCGGTAGACTGGTGCCGGGAGCAGCTTCAGCATGGAAGCGGGCGCGCCCTTGTCGTCAATTCCGGCAATGCGAACGCATTCACCGGATGGCGCGGACGCGAAACGGTCGAAGCCACTGCGGCCTTTGCGGCGGAAGCCGCGGGATGCGAGCCAGAGCGCGTATTCATCGCGTCAACTGGCGTCATCGGTGAACCCCTCGACGCCTCGAAGTTCAAGCACGTGCTAAACGAGATGGCGCCGCGCGCCCGCGAGGGCCTTTGGGCCGACGCCACGCGCGCAATCATGACGACCGACACCTTCCCGAAGCTCGCCACGCGCCGTGCGCTTATCGGCGATGCGCCCGTCACGCTGAACGGAATCGCCAAAGGCTCCGGCATGATCGCGCCGGACATGGCGACCATGCTGTCCTTCATCGTCACCGATGCTCCGATTGCATCGCACGTGCTGACCCGGCTCCTGCAGCAGCATGCGAAATCGACCTTCAACGCCATCACGGTCGACAGCGACACCTCGACGAGCGACACGCTTCTGATCTTCGCCACCGGCGAGGCCGCCCAGCGTGGAGCGCCCAAGATCGCGAGCCCGGACGACCCGGAAGCCGCCGCCTTCTCAGCCGCTCTCCTTCGCCTGATGCACGATCTCTCGATGCAGGTCATCAAGGACGGGGAAGGGATCACCAAGCTTATCACTATCCACGTCGAAGGCGCGGAAAACGACGACGCCGCGCATCGCATCGGGCTTTCCATCGGCAACTCGCCGCTCGTGAAAACGGCCATCGCGGGTGAAGACGCTAATTGGGGCCGCATCGTTGCGGCGGTCGGCAAGTCGGGCGAGGCTGCAAACCGCGACCGGCTCTCGATCTGGTTCGGCGGCATTCAGGTTGCGAAGGACGGCATGCGCCATCCTGATTACCAGGAGGCGCAAGGCGCGGCCTATATGAAGCGCGGCGAAATCGAGATCCGCGTCGATGCCGGAACAGGCGGCCATGGCCGCGCGACGGTCTGGGCTTCCGATCTCACTCATGGCTATATCGACATCAATGCCGACTACCGAAGCTAACGCCGCGCCGCGCATCCTCACAGTGGTGGCGGTTGCGCTTATCGACGCGGACGGGCGCGTGCTTCTCCAGCAGCGTCCCGCGCACAAGGAGCATGGCGGCTTGTGGGAGTTTCCAGGCGGCAAGCTCGATGAGGACGAATTACCTGAGGCGGCGCTCATCCGGGAACTGAAGGAAGAGCTTGGCATCGACGTGCCAGCGCGATGCCTTGCGCCCCTCACCTTCGCCAGCCATACCTACGAGAACTATCACCTGCTCATGCCGCTTTACGCCTGCCGCAACTGGGAGGGCGAACCTGAGCCGCTCGAAGGGCAAAAGCTCGCCTGGGTGCGAAAGGAGCGGCTGCGCGATTACCCGATGCCCGCCGCGGATGTGCCGCTCATTCCGATTTTGCAGGACTGGCTCTAGCCAGTCGTAACGGCGGCGGCAATATCGGTGGGATCGACACTCTGGCCCAATCTCGCCTGCAGCATTTCATGGTCGAGCTCATTCTCCCATCGGGAGACAACAATTGTCGCCACGCCATTGCCGATGATGTTTGTCAAGGCCCGGCACTCGCTCATGAACTTGTCGATGCCAAGCAGGATTGCCATGCCAGGCACAAGCCGGGGATCGACGACGGCTAGCGTCGCCGCCAAGGTGACAAAGCCCGCCCCCGTAACTCCGCTTGCGCCCTTCGACGTCAGCATCGCCACCACTAGGATCGTCAACTGCTGCCCGAAAGTGAGATCGACCCCAAGCGCTTGCGCGATGAAAAGGGTCGCGAGGGTCATGTAGATGTTGGTGCCATCCAGGTTGAACGAGTAGCCGGTTGGGACGACGAGACCGACGACGGACTTCGAGCAGCCCAGACGCTCAAGCTTCTCCATGAGCTGAGGAAGAGCGCTTTCCGACGAACTTGTGCCGAGCACGACGAGCAGCTCGTCCTTGATATAATAGAGAAATTTGAAAATATTCACGCCCGCGAAGCGCGCGATTGTCCCCAGCACAACGATAACGAACAGCGCCGAAGTAAGATAGAAAACCGCGATGAGGCTGACGAGATTTCCGAGTACCGTCGGACCGTACTTCCCGATCGTGTAAGCCATGGCCCCGAATGCGCCAAGGGGCGCCACTTTCATGACAATGGCGATGACGCCGAAGATGGCGTGCGCAACTTCATCGATGAAGGACCGCACTCCGGCGCCCCGGTCGCCCATCGCCATGAGCGCGAAGCCGAAAAGGATCGCGAACAAAAGCACTTGCAACACATCGCCCTTGGCGAATGCGCCAACGACGCTATCCGGGATGATGTTGAGGAGGAAATCGACCGTGTTCTGATGCGCAGCTGGATTGGCATACTTTGCGACTGCCGCTTCATCGGGCGTTCCCCTGAAGCCCGCGCCGGGCCGGGCGATGTTCCCGATGATCAGACCGATCGCAAGCGCGAATGTGGAGACCACCTCGAAGTACACGAGCGCCTTGACGCCCACCCTTCCGACCTTCTTCGCGTCCTGCATATGGGCGATACCGGAAACCACGGTGCAGAAGATGATGGGCGCAATCACCATCTTGATCAGCTTGATGAAGCCGTCGCCGAGCGCCTTGACGCCCTCCTGGGTGGCGAACTGGGGAAAGAGCCATCCGATGGCCGCGCCCAGGACAATCGCGAAAAGCACCTGAACATAGAGAAGCTTGTAAAGCGGCTTTCTGGCCCGTTTGGCAGGGGCCAGGGCGTCTTCCGTCGTCGCGGTTGTCATGTTGCGTACCGTTTCCGTCCCTATGCATTCTTTTTTGTTGTGCAATCAGGTTAGTCCAGAGCGTTCGACTTTGCACGTCCCTTTCTTCTTGAACTGTGCACAATGCGAACATGTCGCGGCGCTTACTTTTTGAAAGCCATGCTGCTGATACGGCTTTACGCCCACCACAACTGGGA
>JBAVVQ010000701.1:0-5512 GCA_049697375.1 Rhodomicrobium sp. | reverse complement strand
CGCCCACGCGGGCGGCCGCAGCGGCCGCCTCGCACCCGGCGTGCCCGCCTCCCACAACAATGACGTCGAAAACCCGTACGCTCATGTCTCAAACTCTTGGTTTTATGCAAGACATAGTCGACTGGCCCACACAAAGGAAGCCCGCGTTCCGCCCCCCGAGATGGCGCATGCCAATGTCACAAACGTGGCTCATAACGGAGTGTTAGTGAACAGCGCCAGGATTGCTAAATCGGGTGCAAATTGAGAGCAAGCTGGTGTAAAGGCTTTGTTGAGCGGAAACGCAATGAAATTCTCTCATATGAATAGCACGGCACAAGATGGCGGTCGAAATTAGCTCCCTAGAGATGCTCCGCCAATTGAGTCTCCGAAAAGAAGAAGGACCCAGCCATGCAAGCGCGCGACGTCATGACCAAAGCCGTCGTAACGGTGAAGCCCGAAACGCCAATGGGCAAAATTGCTGCGCTTCTTCTTGAAAAGCGCATTAGCGGGGTGCCGGTGGTGGACGAGACCGGCGCCGTTATCGGCATAGTCACCGAGGGCGATCTCTTGAAGTCGAATGCTCCCGACCGCGAACAGCGCAGGGAATGGTGGCTCACCCTGTTGGCTGAAGGCGAAGGCCTAGCCAAGGAATTCCTGTCAACGATCAGCAACAACCAGCGCACTGCCCGAGAGATCATGTCCGCGCCTGTCGTGACCGTGACCGACGACACGGACATCGCCGAGATCGGAAAACTTTTCACCACGCTGCAAATTAAACGCGTCCCGGTCATGCGTGAAGGTCGCCTGAAAGGCATCGTCGCCCGGGTGGACCTCATTCGCCTGGTTGCCAGCCAGCACGCCGAGAAGCCCCAAGAAGAGGGCATGTTCGGATGGACCCTTCACTTCGACCCTTTCAGCAGCCCGGCCAAGACGCCTGCCGAGCCTGCAAAGAAAGAGGCGCCCCCTGAGGAAGATGAGCTAAGCGCATCGAACTTCCGTCATATCGTCGATGATGCCGTTACGAAAAAAGCCCATCAGCAGGAAAGTCAGAAACACGCGATCGAGGAACAGCGCAAGACAAAGATGAAAGAGCTCGTCGATCATCATCTCACCGATGAGCATTGGCGCGGCGTCCTGCATCAGGCGCGGATCGCGGCAGAGCATGGCGAGCGGGAGATCATGGTGCTGCAGTTTCCGCACGAGCTTTGCAGCGATGGCGGCAGGGCGATTAATGTGGCGGAGCCCGACTGGCCATCCACCTTGCGCGGCGAAGCGGCTGAAACCTATCTGCGTTTTGAGCGAGACCTTAAGCCGCGCGGCTTTCACCTTATCGCCAAGGTGATGGGTTTTCCCGACGGCTATATCGGCGACATCGGCCTCTTCTTGCATTGGGGCGGCGCGAAGAAGTCCTAGTCGGCGAAGGCCGGCATGTTTCATGTGAAACAGAGGATGCGGTCGCGCCCTACTTCCCGATGCAGAACTCAGAGAAGATTTGGCCGAGCACGTCCTCAACGTCGAGCCGGCCTGTGAGACGCCCGAGCGCGTCACCGGTCTCGCGCAGATGCTCTGCGGCGATTTCAGGGTGGTCGCCAATATCGGCGCTGGCAAGAAATTGATTGAGGGCGCTTCGCGCGCGCTCGATTTCCTGCCGGTGCCGGGCGCGCGTGATGAGCGGAGTTTCACTGCCGCCGAAGCTTTCTACCGCAAACCGGACAAGCGCTGTTTTGAGAACATCAAGTCCGTCGCCGGTTTTCGCGGAGATGAGAAGCGTTTCTTGAGGCCAGCGTGAAAGATCTGGCCGAGCAAGGTCGATCTTGTTGATGACCGTGAACGTCTTGCTCGCTTCTACCTGGCTCCCCGCACACCAGCTCTCTTCACCCGGAAGGCCTGTGCTTCGCGCGCTCACAGCCGTGGCGTCATACACGAGCAAAACGATATCGGCCTCTTTCGCGCTGGCGAGAGCGCGTCGAATGCCTTCCCGCTCCACCCGGCTTTCGGTCTCGCGAAGCCCGGCGGTGTCGCGCAACACAAAGGGAAAGCCGTCGAGATCGAGAGCCACCTCGATGACATCGCGCGTGGTTCCCGGTTCGTGGAAGACGATCGCGGCTTCGCGGCCTGCCAACGCATTCAAGAGGCTCGACTTGCCGGCATTCGGCGCCCCGACGATGGCCACCTGGATGCCTTCGCGCACGATCTCACCCCGCCGGCCGTCGGCCAAGACCCGATCCAGGTCCGCCACGAGCTTTCGGACATGTGGGATCGCCTCATTGAAGGCGCTCTCGGCGATGTCGCTTTCATCGGAAAAATCGAGGCTTGCCTCCACATAAGCCATGGCCCCAAGCAGCGTCACCCGCCAAAGCTCATAATGGCCTCGCAAGGCGCCGCAATGCTGGGCAATCGCCTGCCGCCGCTGGTATGCCGTCTCGGCATTGATAAGGTCGGCGAGCCCCTCGGCTTCGGTGAGATCGATCTTGCCGTTGCCGAAAGCCCGCATCGTGAATTCCCCAGGCTCGGCGAGCCTTAGCCCCAACGATGCAAGCGCCTCAAGGACGCCAGCAACCACGGCCCGCCCGCCATGAACGTGCAGCTCGACCATGTCCTCCCCGGTGAAACTGGCGGGGCCTGGAAGCCACAGCACGACAGCCTCGTCCAGAACCTCCCCGGTATGGGGATGACGCAATCGCCTGAAGCTTGCGACGCGCGACGCGGGGAATCGGGCGCGGCACAGCGCATGGAGCGCGTTTCTTGCGGCTCTGCCGGAAATGCGTATAACGGCGATTCCTGCACGCCCCGGCGCCGTTGAGAGGGCGTAGATCGTCATGGCAGCTGTTTCCTGGCTGCAGGTGCTTGCATGATATATTGCAGGATGCATACGCGAAAAAAGCGTATATTCATACTGACGGGTTCTGGCTACTCCCCAAAAAGCAAAGCGGTGAACAAGGTTGCCTCATGGCATTAAATCGTCTGAGCGAAGAAACTAGCCCCTACCTCCAGCAGCACAAACACAATCCGGTTCATTGGTGGCCTTGGCGTCAGGAAGCATTCGAGGAGGCGCAGCGGCTCGACAAGCCTGTCCTGCTCTCAATCGGGTACGCCGCCTGCCACTGGTGCCACGTGATGGCGCACGAAAGCTTCGAGAAGCAAGACGTGGCCGAGCTCATGAACGAGCTGTTCGTGAACATCAAGGTCGACCGGGAAGAGCGCCCCGATGTCGACACGCTCTACATGACAGCCCTGCAGGAGCTCGGCGAGCAGGGGGGCTGGCCGCTCACCATGTTCCTTACTCCCGACGGAATGCCTTTCTTTGGCGGCACTTACTTTCCCGATAAGCCCCGTTATGGCCGGCCAAGCTTCAGGGACGTGCTCGTGAACGTGGCTCGCGTCTACGCGAACGAAAAGGAGACAATTGCGCAGAACACCGCCTATTTGAAGTCGCGGCTCATGCCGAGGCTGAACTATGGCGCCTCGCCCGAATTCTCCGAGGAACAGCTTGCCGCTATCGCCAGCAAGTTCATCGGCGCGATCGACCCCTCTAACGGGGGACTCCGCGGCGCACCCAAATTCCCGAATACGAGCATCTTCACCTTCCTTTGGAGGGCCGGTCTGCGCTACGGCCTGAAGACCTGTCTCGAGGAGGTGAAGAACACGCTCGTACACATCTGCCAGGGTGGCATCTACGATCATCTCGGAGGCGGCTTCTCGCGATATTCGGTCGATGAACGCTGGCTCGTCCCGCATTTCGAGAAGATGCTGTACGACAACGCGCTGCTGATCGAATTGATGACGGAGGTCTGGAAGGAAACGCAATCTGACCGCCTGCGTGCTCGTGTAAGCGAGACAATCGCCTGGCTGTCCCGCACCATGCTCGTGCCCGGCGGCGGTTTTGCTTCGTCCTATGATGCGGATTCCGAAGGAGAAGAGGGGAGGTTTTACCTCTGGACGGCCCAGGAGATCACGAATGTTCTTGGCCACGGCGAAGAAGCGGCGCTCTTCGCTCAGGTTTACGACGTGGCCGAAGGCGGCAATTGGGAAGGCAAGACCATTCTTAATCGCCTTAACGCGCTTGCTCTTCTGAGCCACGACGAAGAGCTGATCCTTGACGAATGCCGGCGCAAGCTTCTCCAGGAACGCAATAAGCGGAAGAAGCCTAGCTGGGATGACAAGGTGCTCGCCGACTGGAACGGACTCGCCATCAGGGCGCTCGCGCGTGCTGGCGATACCTTCGCAATGGCGGAATGGATCAAGCTGGCGGAAGGCGCTTATGCCTTCGTCTGCAGCCGGATGTTCTCCGGAGGCCGTCTCTATCACTCATACCGCGGGGACAAGCTCAAAGGCCCCGCAACGTCAACCGACTATGCGAACATGATTTCGGCGGCCCTCGTGCTTTACCAGGTCACGAACGAGAAGCGCTATCTCGACGACGCCGTCGCCTGGACAGCCATCATGAACCGGCATTATGACGCTGAGAGCGGCGGCTATTACCTCGCAGCCGACGACACCAGCGACCTTATTCTGCGGCCACTGTCCGCCAGCGATGATGCGACTCCCAATCCGAACGCGACCATGCTCCAGAATCTGGCGGACCTTTACACCTTCACAGGCGACGCCGCCTATCTGAAGCGCGCAGACTCGCTTTTGGACGCCTTCCAGGGCGCAGCCCAAAGGATGGCGCTGGCCTTTACTGGTCTTTTGTCTGGCGCGCTTACGTTGATTTCCCCGCAGCATATTGTCATCGCGGGGGATCGGGCGGCGCCGGACGCCGCCGTTTGGCGCAGGGCGCTGGCTGAAGTATCCATGCCCGGCTCAATCATCCAGTGGGTGGGCGAGGGGCAAAGCATCCCGCCATCATCGCCCGCGGCAGGAAAGGGCAAGGTCGACGGAAAGATAACCGCCTACATCTGCATCGGGCAGCGCTGCTCTCCGCCCCTTACCGACCCGGACCTGTTAAAGGAGAAGCTCAAGGAAGAACGGCACGTTTCCGTCCAGGTTGCAGCAGCTCCAAGGTAGGGGGCGCCGAAAGGTCTGCGCGATGGGTGAGCGCCACTTGGCGCATCCTCATGCTTTATATTCTCCCTCGCTCCTGCAAATATTACGGCGCCGCCGCACATTTTCCCAACGACAACCACTCCCGCTCATTCCCAGATTGACTATTTAGATAGATGAGATACTGGAGCGGGCGGCAAGCCTGCTGCTTTCCTTCCACGCAGAGGCGTTTCATGCCAGAGCCTGTTTTGGATGCCTTGTGGGCCGCGTTCGATCAGCTAAGCGTCGCGGTTCTCATCCTTTCAGCAAGCGGACGGATTCTTTTCGTTAATCGAGCAGCCAACGATATGCTCGAAGCGGGTTGGCCAATTCGCCTCTTGGACGGATGCCTGCAGGGAAAAGATCGCGGTGTGAGCGCTGCGCTGAAGCAGGCGATGGACCTCGTAAGCTCAAGCGAGCAAGGCGCAGAAGCTGGTCCTTATGAAGTTTGTCTCGCCCACCCGTCGGCTGACCGGCCAGGAGCAATTGCAGAGCTGCGCCTTCTGACATT
>JBAVVQ010000700.1:0-7409 GCA_049697375.1 Rhodomicrobium sp. | reverse complement strand
AAGCTTATCAAGCGGCGTCGCCATGAGGTAAAACACGCCCCGGTCAAGCGGAGGAAGGGGGTGCTTGACGTGGCGCTGGAGATCTTCTCCCCAGCCTCCAACCGTGAGCTGCAGTTTCTTCTCCGCGAGAAGCTTGATTTCCCGCGCGTAGGCCCGGTCGTGTGCGTTGTGAAAGATGACCGCGTCGCTCCAGCTGAAAATGGCCCGGTAGACCGTTTTCAGAGCCTGGCGCTGTCCCCACATCGCCGCGCTCGCGCCTTCCATGAACGCGGGCCCGAGGCTCGGGACCATTGTCACGACATGAGGCACGCGGGCGATTTTGGCGGCGGCGACGCTGAGGGCGCCTTTGCGTGCGGACTCGACAAGGAGTCGTGAGGATTGGCGTCGCTGAGGATCTTGCCGAGCTCACGCACGCGCCGGTGCTTCTCCCAAATGGCGTGTTGCGCCGGCAGTGAGCAGGGCTTCGCTCCCAGGCGCCAAAGGATGCGCAAGTCGTCGTTCGAAAGGCCGGGCGCAAATGCAGAGACGCGGTGGCCACGGTTCACCATGTCGAGAATGAGACTGTGGCAGGAATTGATCAGCGCACCGGCTGATGACGCAGTGACGGCGACCCGCTTTCTTTGGGCCGGCAGTGGAAGGTACGGCCGTGAAAATTGAGGAACCGGATTGGATCTGACCGGAGGGGCGGGGGGCAGGGCGTCCAAAACAAACCGCATCACGAAACGGACCCAATTCAAACGACGCAGGTCCGCCTAAGTTACGCGGCATCCCTTACTTTTTTAATATCATTACACCGCCGCGTCAAAACCCTCGCTGACGCATTTGTGGGACAAAAACCAAGCAACATCAAGCCTATTGACGAATATCAATTCAGCTCGCCAATGACTCAATGCGGGTGGGTGTGGTGCACGTCGGGAACGTGCGGATGCCTATGCCGCAGCCACGTGTGCTGATGGCGGTGCGTATGAGGCTCGCCGAGAGGATCATCGCCATGCTGGTGATGCGCATCGTGCACATGGCTATGTGAATGATCGGTTGGTTCGTGCTCGTGTTCGTGATCATGAACCTCAGTCAGATGGAGCCATATGCCGAAGGCCATCAGCAAGGCCGCTGCCGCCAGCGCCGTCGTTATCGGCTCATGGAGGAAAATAACGGCTGCAAGCGCGCCCAAAAATGGGGCGGTTGAGAAATAAGCCCCGGTTCGCGCCGTGCCGAGGTGGCGCAACGCCAGAACAAACAAAGCAATACTGACACCATACCCCAGGAAACCGACAACACCGGCGGTAAGAAGCGTCGGCAGGTTCGGGAGCGCGCCTCCTGCCCAGAGGCCAAGGAGCAAGTTCACAGGCCCCGCGGTCAGACCTTTTATCTCTACGATCTGCAGGGGGTCGGCCAGTGAGACCTTTCGTGTCAGGTTATTGTCGAGGCCCCAGGCAAGACACGCTCCCGAAATAGCAAGCGGTCCGAGCGCCCCGGCCAGCGTCGGCGCGCCCGCCCAGGACAGCACAACAGCGCCAGCGATGATACAGGCCATCCCGAGCGCAAGGCGCCGATCGAAATTTTCGTTGAAGACAAACCAGGCGAGAAGCGCAGTGGCCACGCCTTCGAGCGTGAGCAAGAGCGAGGCCCTGGCGGAGTCTGTACTTATCAGGCCGATCATCAAAAGGATTGGTCCGGCCACGCCGCCAGCCGCAATTGCGCCTCCAAGCCACGGCCAATCTCGAGGCCCCAAAGATGCTTCGGACATCACATTGGAGAAGATGAGTGGCAGCAAAAGGTGGCGGAGCAATGCAACGCCTATCCCCGCGCCGCAATAAAAAAGCCCTGCCAGGACCTCAGGATCGACGGCGCTTAACAGAGCCTTCGCAGCTGGCGTCGAGATACCGAACAAAGCCGAGGACAGAAGAGCGAAGAATACAGCGCGGTAGCTCATGCCAAACAGCTTAGAGACTTCGCGAGCGAGAGAATAGAGGCAGCGGACTTACTGGACAGTCGTCGTCGTCTCCGTGGCGGACGCGGCCAGCGCATCCCTTTTGATGCGCGCCACCATGGAGGCAAGGCCGTTGGAGCGCTGGGACGTGAGATGGTCGTTCAAACCTAGTTTGACGAACACGCCTTTCTCATCAATCATGAGGATCTCCCGCGCGGTCCGTCCCGAGTACAACACGAAAAGGACGGCGATAAGCCCGCGAACGATATGGGCGTCGCTGTCGCCGCGGAAGCCGAGCACCGCATCCGGCCCTTGGCCTTTTACATGCGAGATCAGCCAGACTTGGCTTGCGCAACCCCGCACCTTCGTCGCCGGGGTGCGTTCGGAGTCATCCAAGGGGTCAAGTCCGCGGCCGAGCTCGATCAGATAGCGATACCGGTCCTCCCAGTCGTCGAGAAAACTGAAATTGTCGACGAGCTCGTCAATCTGCATGCCGTCCACCCGCAAACCCTTCCTGCTTCGTTCATGCCATACAGCCAATATCGAGCCAGCCGAGGGCTGGCGCAAGGCTATCCGGCTAATACGGCTTGACGAGACGTTCGAGGTAATCGAGCTCGATGGGCGGACGCGAGGGCTGGCCCAGTCTCTTGCGGAGCTCATCCAGGATGGCGCGCGCCCTTTGAACCGTAATTTCATTCGGGACCTTGACGCTATCGCCGTCATCAAGCCTGTCGCCCTGCTTGCGGCCCAGCGGATCGCGGTTTGCCTGGCCCCCGCCGCGCTGGCCGCCCGAACGCATCATCTGCTCGGCCATGCTGCGCGCGCCCTGCCTCAGGTTCTCCACCGCTCGGCCTTCTTGATCGCCGGCGTCTCCAAGATCGTTCTGCTTCAACGCTTGGCCCGCGTCGCCCATCGCGCCCTCGGCCTCTCCCAGCTTCTTCACGGTCGGATCTTTGTCATTCCCGCCCATGTCGCCAAGCAGGTCCTGCAACTGGCGCTGAAGCTCATCCTGGCGCTTTTTAAGGTCTGAAGCGCCCTTGTGCTGGCCCTGTCCGCGCTCGCCCTCTCGCCCCTGAGCCTGACCGCGCTGCCCGCGCTGTTCTTGCGGATCCCTGTCGCCTTGATCGCCTTCATTTCCTTGTTGCGCGCGGAAGGTGTCGTCCAGGAGTTGCTGCTGCTGCCGCAGGATGTCGGTCATGCGGTCGAGGCGATGCATGTTCTCCTTGTCTTCCTCTTCGGAGCCGCCTTTCGCGGTTTGTATCGACTCCAGAATGTCGCGAAGTTCGTTCAGCATCTGGGCCGCGGCATCGGTCGACCCCGATTTTGCGAGGCGCTCAATCTTATCGAGAAGCTGCTGCAGCTCCTGGGGCGAAATCGTTTGTCCATTCTGCGACTGCGCCGTCTTGCCGTTCTTGCCTTGCTGCTGTCTGAGCGCCTGGAGATAGTTGTTAAGCGCCTGGCGAAGCTCGGACATCAGCTTCTGGATCTCTTCCTGCGACGCTCCCCTTTCCATGGCGTCCTTCAAACGCTCCTCAGCCGCGCGCACGTCTCTCTCGGCGCTGGAGAGGTTCCCGTCCTCGATGCGAAGGGCGATGTCCCAGAGCTGATCGACGATGCTTTCCACGTCTTCGATCGCGGGGGAGTTTCTCAGCCGCCAGTAGGCGGAACGCAGGCCCAGGTAAATCGTCGGCGCCGTGTGTTCGTCTTCGGCGCTGATGCTGAGGGCGTTGAGGTTGCTCGCGATAGGAGGCGTATCGCCCGGATTCTCGACGAGCGAGCGCCTCTGGGCGACGACGGCTTTCGAAAGCGGCTTCGTGAACTTGCGTTCCGGCAGAATGAGGCCGCGCGGCGCGCTGTATCCCACATGTCCGGCTTCATCCTTGGCGGCGAGCGTGACGACCACCGGGAGGCCCGCCCAAGGATGGGCGGTCAAATCCTTATAGGTCTTGCCATCGGCGGCCTTCACGGGGGAGCGGGGTAACGATAGCGGAAAGACGGGAGGCTTGCCGATCTGAGGCGCGGGTTTGGAGGCGTGGCCATCCGGCGTCTCGGCGACTCGATCGACATGCGCCTCGGCGCTCAAAACGCCATAGTCGTCATCCACCTTGTATTTGAAAAGCATGACGGCGCGATTCGACACCTCGATCGGCCCTGTAAAAGCGATCGTGGGCGCGCGGTCCGGCGCCACCGTCAGCGGCCATGATTTCTCGGTCTCTAAAAGGCCGCCGATGACGAGAGTGGCGCTTTGATCAAGCGCGTGAGTGTATTCGGCATAGGCATCGCCGGTTTGGCCAGCCGGTTCCAGCGTCTGCGATGCTTCGGGCGAGTTCAGCGAAACTTTGTAATCCTTCGCGCCTTCTCCGTTGATCTTGACCGTCAGCAACGATCCTTGCGGAACTAAAACAGCCTCGCTCTCGCTCGCATTGGTAAGCACGAACGGCTCTTTTCTGGTGTAGGAAGGCGGAGAGATCCACGCATCGATGCGGAAATCGGGTGCGTGTCCCACAATCTCCGGCACGTTGAATGCGGCTTGTACCCGGCCCGGCAAATCGGTTGAGGCCCACCCCACGACGGCGACCAGCATCAGCACAAGCAGCGCTCGCAACGCGAAAGGGTCGTAGAGGGCGATGCGCGGACGCGCAGGACCGGCCTTCAGTTTGTTGAGCGACTTGGCGGCGCGAACGCGGTGCGCCTGCCATAAGGCCGCTGTTTCCGGAGAAACGGCGTCCTGGGAAAGCGTATCGTTGTAGGCCGTGAGCGGCCGGTGCTCCAGAGCGGAGGCCTGCTCGATCCGCTCGAGGGATTTCTCGCGTGTCGGCCGTTTCCAGAGCGCCAGCGGCAAAAGGGAAAGCCCGAACGTTGCGCCGAACCACCAGAGCAAGCTCGCGTGGAAGGGCGGAGGCAACAATTGCCAGATTTCGAACGCCGAGAGGAGTATGAAGACGCCGCAAACCCCCACGGGAAGCCATATTCGTGGCCACAGCGTCTCGAAGATCATGACGCGTTTCGCCGCGCGCACCTTTGCGTCGACGAGACGATCCTCAGGGGAGGAAGACCTTTCAGTCAAGACGTTTCCGGGCTTGTCTTTATTCGCCATCATGGAAGGACGATACCATACAAAACGCGGCTTCCTATGCTTGTTTAACGGGCTAGTATGCCCCGCGGGAAGTCCTGACCCGTATGTTGCGGGCGTCGACAGGACTTCCCGCGGATAAGGCATACTAGCAACCATTTGATCCTAGTACAGCTTATTGGAGGCAAGTTCGCTTGAGAGCGTGAAGCGAACCGGTGCGAACTTGCCTCCAGCTGTACTAGGGTTACATCGGTTGCCGAAGTTTAATCGCGGCTGCGAGCGTGCCCTCGTCAAGATAGTCGAGCTCGCCGCCAATGGGAACTCCGCGCGCAAGTCTTGTGATCTTGACCGGCAGGCTCTCTAGCTCCGCCGCGATATAATGCGCGGTCGATTGGCCTTCCACCGTCGCGTTGAGCGCAAGGATGATCTCGGAAACGCCCGGCGTATGGGCGCGCTCGATCAGCTTTGCGATGGAAAGATCGTCAGGTCCGCGCCCATCGAGCGGCGAAAGCGTGCCGCCAAGCACATGATAGCGGGATCGAACGATCCTGGCGCGCTCCAAGGCCCAAAGATCGGCCACCTCCTCCACCACGCAAATGAGCGAAGGATCGCGCGCGCCGTCGGAGCAGACCGCACAAGGCTGCTGCGTGTCGATGTTGCCGCATTCCTTGCAGATCGCGATCTTGCCGGCGGCGTCGCTCAGCGCGCGCGCCAGAGGCAAAAGAAGCTGCTCGCGCTTCTTGATGAGATGCAGCGCCGCCCGGCGCGCTGACCGCGGCCCAAGCCCCGGCAGCTTCGCGAGCAGCGCGATCAGCTCTTCGATTTCGGCGCCGGAGGTCTTCTTTTGCGGGGCGTGCATGGAGCCTTAGGTAACGAATGGGCTCCCGATCCGCAACCGTCCGATTTGCTGCGCGGCGCAAATCCGCTCTTTTCGGCGCACCGCAGATCTCATCGGCCGGCAGGCGAGATCTTACGAAGCTATGGCTTTGCTTTTTCGCAATTACCAATCCACGAAGCCTCAAAGCAAAGGTTGAGGTTCGAATGTGCCAATTGTATACTTGCCTCCGGCTCTTTCGCAACTCTGCCCACGACTACGTTGTGCTCGCAATAACACAGGTTGTGTGCATTATGCACATTCATTGCGCTCAGATAAGCTCCTGCTGCCTCAATATCGTCCCAAATCCGACCGAAAGGAGAAGAGTTGCTTTGACCTAGATCAAATATTGTGCGATGCACAAAAGATTATCCTGCAATGCACAATCCGGAGGATAACATTTACGGAGGACGCATGACCGTGGTCCAGGTTCAAACTCTGAATACGCCCACCGCCTCAGAGCTGACGAAGGCGCACGACTTCCTGTATGAAGCCGATCTGCTCGTGACCGACGTAAAATCGCTTTTCCGTAGCAGTGGTGATTTCGCGATGGCCGCCCGCCTCAAGGAAATTCAGGGTCGCCTTTCCGATGAGATTCGAGCCGTTGAGCGGTTGATAGCGGCCGGCAAGCCCGCCTTTAGTCCAAGCCTGCCTTTAGTCATTGAGCGCAGCGTAACTGGTTCTCACTGACCTCAGCACATTGCGGTGCGAGGGAGCCGATCGAAGTCTCTTGGGGAGATTTCAGCCGGCCACACTCCACCGCGCCGGCCCAGCGCAAAGATATCGAAGGTAACGTTCGCAGGGCGATTGACCTGAACGTCGCTTTTGACACGCGCCCCGGTCGCATTGACGATCCTGGGGGGCAAAACAATTGATCCAAGAACTCGATTTCGCCCCTGTCGCTCTGCCCTGACAGCGAAAGCGCAGTCCGGATGCGATGGGGTATAATTCTTAATGCGGTCTTCCTTCGACGATTGGACCCAGTAATCTTCCCAGTGAGCAAAATCGGCCCGGAAAAAGAATGAGCATTCATCCACAGCCGATTGACCGTGCGGCTCTGCCGATGGATACGACGGCGCTCGCACGGTTTCTGATCGGGAAACTTGTGGTCCGGGCGTTTCCGGACACGCTCGCCACAGCCCGCATCGTCGAAACGGAGGCCTATCTTACGGGAGATGAAGCAAGCCACGGCTTCCGGGGACCCACCACGCGCAACAAGGTGATGTTTGGCTCGCCAGGCTTTGCTTATGTGTATCTCGCCTATGGCGTGTCTTTTATGCTGAATGTGACGAGCGCGGAAGCCGGCATAGGGGAGGCAGTGCTGATTCGCGCGGCCGAACCCGTCGCGGGGCTCGAAGCCATGAGGCGACGCCGCGGCGATGTTCCAACCCGCGACCTTTTGCGGGGGCCGGGCCGCCTGGCCAAAGCCCTCGATATCGACCGCAGCCTAGACGGAGTCGACCTGTGCGCCACCGGCTCACTTTGGCTTGCCTCCGACGGAGAAGCGTCCGGCGACATTGGCGTCAGCGTGC
>JBAVVQ010000699.1:0-10605 GCA_049697375.1 Rhodomicrobium sp. | reverse complement strand
CGGCGGTCCTGAGCCGCTCGGAATTTTCCGAGGTGATGCCGCAGGCGCGCATGAAGTTGAGCGTCTCGGAGATGCGGCTCGCCAGTTCCTCGTAGCGATGTCCCGCGGGGCTGTCCTTCACGAAGCCGAGCGTCCACTGGTGCACCCGTTCGAGATCGGCATAGCCGCCTTGCGAAAACGCCCTGAGCAAATTGAGCGTCGCCGCCGACTGCCGGTAAGCCTTCAGCAGCCTCTGCGGATCGGGCCTGCGCGCCTCGCCCGTGAACGCGATGTCGTTGATGATGTCGCCCCGGTAGCTCGGCAACTCCGTGCCGTTCTGCTTTTCGGTCGGCGCCGAGCGCGGCTTGGCGAACTGTCCCGCGATACGCCCGATCTTCACGACCGGACGGCTTGCGGCGAAGGTCAGCACCACCGCCATCTGCAGGAACACGCGAAAGAAATCGCGAATGCTGTCCGCTCCGTGCTCGGAGAAGCTTTCGGCGCAATCGCCGCCCTGCAAGACGAAGGCGCGCCCAGCCGCGGCCTCGGCCAGGTTTTTTGTCAGGCAGCGCGCCTCGCCCGCAAACACAAGCGGGGGAAAGGTCGCAAGCTCCTTCTCGACGGCTGCAAGCTCGGCCTCGTCGGAGTACACCGGAACCTGATCGATGGGTTTTTGCCTCCAGCTGTCCGGCGCCCAACGCGTCTGCATCGTCTCTCCTTTGCGCGCCGCCCAGCGCGGAAGTTTGCGCCCCGATTGCCGCAAGCGCTCAAGCGAACTTCCGACCGTAGGCTGTACAAGAGTCAAAAATTTGCTCGTACGCCTTTCCGAGGGAAATCTCAAGAAGCGCCCGCTGCAAACGGGGAACGATGTCCCGCGCGGCGTACGAGTTCACGAGCGTGTTATAAAGGATACAGCCGCCGCTCGCCAGTATCGTGAACGAAACCCTGCTACGCGGCGCGATCATTCGGGCGGGTTATCCGCGCCGAAAAGGAAATCCCAGGATGGCGCACCCCGTGGCCCAATCGCCGTCCTGGTCCGGTCTCCTTGGCGCAGCGCGTCAAGCTGGGCGAGCCGGGCCTTCCGGTTTTGCGCAGCCACGATGGGCGCGAGCCGGACGGCGGGCTGGCCGTGACGGGTGAGCACAATGTCCTCGCCCGCTTCGGCGCGGCGCACAAGCTCGGTGAGCCGGGCTTTGGCGTCGCTTACTGAAATCTGCATGGCCGTCTCCTGTGGACCGGTCGATGGTCCAAAACATGTTTTTGGACCAAAATAAACCACGCATCATTGGCTGGGAGGGATCTTAGGAAAAAGCGTCTTTCGAAGCGGTTAACTCATATAAGATGTTGATATACCGAGATAAATTTCTGAATGGGCTTGCGCCGCCGCGGCTCCGAAAGGCGCGGGCCTCGTTAACACATTATATTTAACGGACTTTTCCGCGCCCACTTGCGTCCAAAAATACAATCCGTTTACCTTACGGCTTCAGGCCAGAAAGCTTATCATTTTCAAGGGGTTGCTCAGCCCATCCCTGAGCCGGGAACGTGGGCTGCTCACATTTCTTGAGACTTTTTTAAGCAAATTCAGGCCGGAAATAAATCCTTGCGCGCCGATTTTAACCAACTTGGGTTAACGCATGTCCAGCGCGCGCTACAAAGCGCTCACACAATCGGTTTGGGCGAAATCGTCGCCGATATAAAGGAGCGGACACTCGTGTTCCTTGGCCGTCTCATAGGCGAAGCAATCGCCGAAATTCAACCCTGCGGGATGCACGCCTTTGCCCCACTTCTCATAGGCTGCGGCGATGCGCCGGGCGGCGGCCGGGGTCACATTAACAACCTCGAAGGCAAGGCCCTCGAAGAGAGTTTGCATTTCATCCCGAAGATTGCGCCGCGCGGCCACAATCAACGCCTCCGCCATCGTGCCCGCCGAGATCAGGACATGCGACTCGGCCTCAAGCGCGGCGGCGCAGGCATCGCCTTCCGGCTCGGATAACAGGATCGCCATCAACGCCGAGGTATCGACGGCGATCATTCCGGCAGGCCATTGGCGCCGTAGAGAAAGTCCTGCGACCGCGCCGCGCTCGCGCCCGGCGCAGCCTTGGCCTTGGCCGACTTGCGCACGGCTTCAAGCACCGCGCGCCGGGACTTCCGGTCTCGCGCGGCGGCAATTGGCACGAGCCTCGCCGCAGGTTGGCCATGGCGCGTGAGAATGATCTCGTCGCCCGCCTCGGCGCGGCGAACGAGTTCGGTGAGTTGCGCCTTCGCATCGGTGACGGAAATCTGCATGCTATCGCTTTTCTGGACCACTCAATGGTCTAGATTAAGAGACCTCGGGACGAAGTGCAAGGCGAATGGCGCGCACCAACCGGATGTGGCCGCCTCAGGCGGGACGGTTTTCGCTTGCGTCTGGCGCAAATGGGCGGCCTGAAGGGAGGAAACGAGGTAAGGACTCAAGGTGTAAGCGTCCTGGCAACACGGAAGCCATAGTCGTAGTAACGTGCGTCGGTGCCGTTCCCCTTGCGGCAGACGGCGCGGAGTATCTTAGGATAATTGTCGTCCCACGAGCCGCCGCGAAGGACACGGCGGCTGCAATTACCGGTTGCCCATGCCGAGCCGTCGGCAGGCGCGCCCTGATAGCTGTTGTTCCAGCAATCGCCGCACCACTCCCAGACATTGCCATGAACCTGATAGAGCCCCCATGGATTGGGCTCGAAATGCCTGGCGGGAACCGTTCGGTCGCGTCCGTAACTGTACGTGCCACCGTAATTGGCCTGACCCTGGGTAATACCTGATCCCCACCAGAACGGCGTGCCGCCCCCGGCCCGACAGACCCATTCCCACTCGGCTTCAGAGGGCAGCCGGTAAGGCGCGCCCGACGCCTGCGACAGCCACGTCACGTAAGCCTGCGCGTCGTCCCAGTTCACACGGACAACGGGATGGCTGTCGTCTTGCGCGAAGCCCGGATCGCGCCATGACTTGGAAGGATCGCTCTTCCACACACCACCGCCGCCCGTGATATAGCCCCCCCTCCAATCCGTTTTATGGCCGGTGCCCGCCACGAACGCCGCAAACTGTCCGCGCGTCACTGCGCAGCGCCCGATGGCGAAGGGCTTCGGGATCGTCACCTCGTGCTGCGGGCCTTCGTTGTTGTTGCGCTCCGGCTCATCCTCCGGAGACCCCATCATGAATGTGCCCGAAGGCACGATGACCATCTCCGGGCCAGCTTCGATGTCCTTGAACCATTCCGTCTTTCCCGCCCCCGGCAAAAACCAACGGCCATTGGGATTTGTGACGAAGGGCGCGGCGATCTCGCGCTCGCTGCGCTTCCTCCCGCGCAAGGCGCTTCTTCTCAGCCCGGTCCGCGATTAATCCCTCCACCACTTTCAGCCGCCGCCGCGCCTTCATGGCCCAGAGCGGCTCGCTGCCCGCATACTGTTCGGCATAGGCGGCGATGATCTCGACATCCTCGATGGCGGCGATGTTCTCGCGCTCCCAATCCCGTTCAGCCGCGCTCCCATGGTGAACAGGCAGCCTCGACCGCGGTCCTTCATCCGGCTCCTCCCCCTGTCTTAGAGATGGTTCGACGGCCGCAATCAGCCGCGCGATATGCACGTTGAAGTCGCGCCCTGCGTCCAGAAACGCCGCGTTCCGGCGGGTCAGGGGCTGAAGGCTTGGCGGAAGCTCCTCGATGCGAGGAAAAGGCGCGCCATCGATCAAAAGCGGGATCAACGGAATATTGCGCCCGAGCGCCGCCTCGATCTCGATGCGAACGAAGTCGTTGGGATTGTCGAGCCGCTTTGCTCCTCGCGGATCACGGGCGTCAACCCAGCCGTGTCCGATCAAGGCGAGCAGCACGGAGGCTTTAGCAACGGTCTCGCTCAGCCAGTCGTGGAAATCCACGCCGGGCGGGATGCTGTCGATGTCCATGAACACGGCGTCGCGGCCGAATCGCGCTTCGAGACGGTCGAAAATGCGGCCCGCGATGGCCTTTGAGTCCTGTCTGCGATAGGAAATGAAGATTTTGGTCATGCGCTGAAATCATATGATCAAGCAATTTGGCTTTAGTGCAAGCGAAAGGCAATGTCTTCCCCATTGTCCGCGCGTTGCGTCGCCCTGCCCGGGTCGCAAAAAGCTCCGCGTTTGCATCTTGCAGGATCCCGTATAACGCCTGCGCCGCGCACGGGGTGACGCCCCCGGCGCTGGGCTGGCGCGCCGGAAGCACCATCTTGGAGATAGCTGCGGAAGCAGAAAAAGAAATGATTGCGACCGGACGGCGCTGTCACTAGACATGAGCGCACCCACATCAGAGACAGCCATGACAAAGTCCCAAATCGACGAGGCGACGGTGAAGCGGATCGCGCACCTCGCCCGAGTGAAAGTTTCCTCGCAGGAGGCGCACAGCCTGCAGCGCGAGCTGAATGGCATTCTCGCCTGGGTGGAGGAACTGAACGCGATCCCGACCGAGGGCGTCGTGCCGCTCACCTCGGTTGGCGGCGCCAAGCTGCATATGCGCGAAGATGTCGTAACGGACGGCGGCAAGTCCGCCGACATCGTGAAGAACGCGCCGAAAGCGCAAGACAATTATTTCCTTGTCCCGAAGGTCATCGAATAATCCCATGACATTGAATACTCTGACGATCTCGGAAGCGCGCGACAAGCTGCGCTCGAAGGAGATCAAAGCCACCGAACTCACCGAGGCTTGCCTGTCCGCCATCGAGGCGGGGAACGAGACGCTGAACGCCTTCGTGCTTGTCACGGCGGACAAGGCGATGGACGCGGCGAGCGAGTCGGATAAGCGGCTCGCGGCGAACAAGAGCGCCGGCGCCCTCGAAGGCATCCCGCTCGGCATCAAGGATCTCTATTGCACGAAGGGCGTGCGTACCACGGCGTGCTCGCACATCCTGAACGGCTTCGAGCCGCCCTATGAATCGACCGTCACGCAGAACCTTTGGGATGCGGGCGCGGTCATGCTCGGCAAGCTGAACATGGATGAGTTCGCGATGGGCTCCTCCACCGAGACGAGCCATTACGGGCCGTGCATCAATCCCTGGCGCGCCAAGGACAAGACCGACAAGCTTGTGCCGGGGGGATCGTCCGGCGGATCGTCGTCAGCCGTCGCTGCGGGCCTTTGCCTCGGCGCGACGGCTTCGGATACGGGCGGCTCGATCCGCCAGCCCGCAGCGTTCACCGGAACCGTCGGCATCAAGCCCACCTATGGCCGCTGCTCGCGCTGGGGCATGGTGGCGTTCGCGTCCTCTCTCGATCAGGCAGGCCCGATTGCGCGGTCCATCCGCGATGCGGCGCTCCTGCTCCAGGCCATGGCGAGCTATGACCTGAAGGACTCGACGAGCGTCGCCAAGCCGCTTCCCGATCTGGAAAAGGCGCTCAGCCAGCCGGTGAAGGGCTTGAAGATCGGCATCCCGAAGGAATACCGCGTCGAGGGCATGTCGGCGGAGATCGAGGCGCTCTGGCAGAAGGGCATCGCGATCTTCAAGGATGCCGGAGCGACGATCGTCGATATCAGCCTTCCGCACACGAAAGCGGCGCTCCCCGCTTATTACATCGTGGCCCCCGCCGAAGCGTCATCCAACCTCGCCCGCTATGACGGCGTGCGTTACGGGCTGCGCGTGAATGGCCGCGACATCATCGATATGTACGAGGAGACGCGCTCCGAAGGCTTCGGCGCGGAGGTGAAGCGCCGCATCCTGATCGGCACCTATGTGCTGTCGGCAGGCTATTACGACGCCTATTACCTGAAAGCGCAGAAAGTGCGCTCCCTCATCAAGCGGGATTTCGACGACGCTTTCGAAAAGGTCGATGCGATTCTGACGCCGACCACGCCAACGCCCGCCTTCGCGCTCGGTTCACAGGGCGGCTCGGACCCGCTCGAGATGTATCTGAACGACATCTTTACCGTCACCGTGAACATGGCTGCGCTGCCCGGCCTGTCCGTGCCCGCAGGCTTCTCCAGCGAAGGGCTGCCGCTTGGGCTCCAGATCATTGGAAAGCCGTTCGACGAGGCGCTCGTTCTGCGCGCCGGACAGGTGATAGAGGATGCCGTCGGCCGCATGCCGATCCCCGCGCCGTGGTGGGCGAACGGCGGCGAGGAGACGCACGCGGGCAAGACGCCCATCCCGAAGAAACCGGCGCCGAAGAAGAAGGCGGTCTCGCCGGAAGGTGAAGCCTCCGCCAAGACGGAGGCCGCAAAAATGAAGCCCCGGAATAAACAGAATGGCTCAGCGTAAAGCGAAAGAGTGCGAAAGCATGGATCAGGTGCGGGTCGAAATCGACCGCATCGACGAATTGCTGATCGATCTCGTGGCCGAGCGCTTCGCCTATGTCGACCGGGCGTGGCAGCTGAAGAACAATCCGGCGGAAGCGACCGTGCCTTGGCGCATCCGGCAGGTCATCGACAAGGTCGAGGCGCGCGCGAAAGAGCGCGGTTTGCCCCCGGAACTCGCCGCTGCCCTCTGGCGTCAGATGATTGGTTGGTTTATTCAGTACGAGGAAGAACAGCTGGCTCAGCGCGAAGGCGAGGCGAAAGATTAGGATGTTGCGTTTTGAGGGCATACTTCCTCGCCCGGGCAGGGGTAAGGGGAAAGGCGCCCGATTGAGGCCTGTCCTGGTGGCGATGGCTATTGTGGCGGCGGCGTTTGCCGCCGGTGAAGCGCGCGCGCAGAATGTGGATCTGACAATCGATGTCAGCGGGCTCAGGAACTACAAGGGCCGCGTGGTGCTCATGCTCTGGGCCGACTCGGAACATAATTCGTCGTTTCCGGACCCGAGCAGGGTTCAGTTCCGGGACGAGCGGGCGGGAGATCCTCCTTGCGATTTTGCGCAAGCGTCGGTCTGCCGGAGAACGGTCGAGAGCCTTCAGAATTTGACCGTCTCCTACACCTTCAGAGACATACCGCAGGGCGATTACGCGGCTTTCGTGTTCCACGACGAGAACAACAATGGCATCCTCGATACCGGCCTGTTTCATAGGCCGTTGGAAGGGCGTGGCTACAGCGAGGTTCTTCCTCAGGATCTGAGCCCCATCGCGGCGAGGATCACATTCCACAGGGCGCGCTTCGCGCTGCCCGTTTCGAAAACGATTGTGATCGGGCTTCGTTATCCTCCGAAATGGTGACGCGGTTTGGAAATTCCGGGCCGCCCCCTGGCCATCCAAGAACTGGATTTGATTCAATGGCGCAGACAAGACAAGAGAACCTCGTAGACGGCGCGACAGGCCAATGGGAAGTGATCGTCGGCATGGAGGTGCACGCGCAGGTGCTCTCCAACGCGAAGCTTTTCTCGGGCGCCTCGGCGGCTTTTGGCGGCGAGCCGAACAGCCATGTAAGCCTCGTCGACGCGGCCATGCCGGGGATGCTCCCGGTGATCAACCAGGAATGCGTCGCCCAGGCGATCCGCACGGGCCTCGGCCTCAAGGCGCAGATCAATCGCCATTCGGTGTTCGACCGCAAGAACTACTTCTATCCCGATCTGCCGCAGGGCTATCAGATCTCGCAATACAAATATCCCATCGTCGGCGAAGGCGTCGTCACCGTCGATCTCAAGGACTATTCCTTCGAGGTTGGCATCGAGCGCCTGCACCTTGAGCAGGATGCGGGCAAGAGCCTTCACGACCAGGACCCGAACTGTTCCTATGTCGATTTGAACCGCTCCGGCGTGGGACTGATGGAAATCGTGTCGAAGCCGGACCTCCGCTCGGCGGAGGAAGCGAAGGCCTACGTCACGAAGCTTCGCACCATCATGCGCTATCTCGGCACCTGCGACGGCAATATGGAGGAGGGGTCGCTTCGCGCCGACGTGAACGTCTCCGTCCGCAAACCGGGTAAGCCGCTTGGCACGCGCTGCGAAATCAAGAACGTCAACTCCATCCGCTTCATCGGCCAAGCCATCGAGCACGAGGCGCGCCGCCAGATCGACATTCTGGAGGACGGCGGCAAGATCGACCAGGAAACGCGCCTGTTCGATGCGAAATCCGGCACGACGCGCTCCATGCGCTCCAAGGAAGAAGCGCACGATTACCGTTACTTCCCCGATCCCGATCTTCTGCCGCTGGAGCTGGCGGATGCCGCCATCGCAGAACTTGAGAAGGCGCTCCCGGAACTGCCCGACGAGAAACGCGCGCGTTTCATGACGGAGTATGCGCTTTCGGCCTACGACGCAGGCATTCTGATCGTGGACCGCGCCTCGGCCGATTTCTTCGAAGCGGTCGCGAAAGGCCGCGACGCGAAGCTGGCGGCGAACTGGATCATGGGCGATTTCTTCGCTGCGTTGAACAAGACCGGCAAGGACATCTCGGAAACCCCGGTCCCGGCGGCGCATCTCGGCGAGCTTATCGATCTTATCTCCTCCAACGTGATCTCGGGCCGCATCGCGAAAGAAGTCTTCGAGCTGATGCTTCAGACAGGGGACGCGCCCGGCAAGATCGTGGAGGAGCGCGGCCTGAAGCAGGTCACCGATACCAGCGCCATAGAAAAGGTCGTGGATGAGATCATCGCCGCGAACCCGAAGCAGGTCGAGCAGGTGCAGACGAAGCCGAAGACGCTCGGCTGGTTCGTCGGACAAGTGATGCGCGCGACGGGCGGCAAGGCGAACCCGGACGCCGTCAACGCGATCCTGCGGGAGAAGCTGAAAGTTTCCGAGGAGGTTTGACCGGCCTCGCGTCCAGTCCGCGCTTCGACAGAGGGGCGCCGCAACCCGGAAATTGTCATCCCGGAACGACGCCCCCCGGGATCGCAAAAGTGACTTCCGGGTTATGGCTTTCCGGGCATGCGCCGCATATCTTTCGGCAATTAGTCCTTTTGTGTCAGCCCTCGCCCTTCAAAGAAGAGGTTCAGAATGCCCCACGCGATCCGCATCCATGCCTATGGCGGTCCTGAAGTCCTGAAGTGGGAAGAAGTGAAAGCCGGCGAGCCGGGGCCGGGTCAGGCCAAGATCAAGCAGTACGCCGCGGGCGTGAATTACATCGACGTCTATCACCGCACCGGGCTTTACAAACAGCCGTCCTTTCCCTTTACGCCAGGCAGCGAGGGCGCGGGCCAGGTGATCGCCGTAGGGCCGGGGGTAACGGACGTCGCCGTGGGCGACCGCGTTGCTTATGCCGGGGCGATTGGAGGCTATGCCGAGGAACGGCTCATCGCCGCGGACAGGCTCGTGAAAATACCGGACACGATCACCTATGAAACTGCGGCCGCAATGATGCTGCAAGGCATGACGGTGCGCTATCTCGTCAAGAAGACATACCCCGTCACGAAGGACAGCGTCGTGCTCTGGCACGCGGCGGCGGGCGGCGTCGGGCTGATCGCCTGCCAATGGGTGTCCTCGCTGGGCGCGACGATTATCGGCACCGTAGGCTCCGAGGAAAAGGCGCTCCTCGCCAAATCGAATGGCTGTACGCATGTCATCAACTACCGGACCGAAGACTTCGTAGCTCGCGTCAAGGAATTGACCGGCGGCCGCGGCGTGAATGTGGTTTATGACTCCGTCGGCAAGGATACGTTTCCAGGCTCGCTCGACTGCCTCAAGCCGTTCGGGCTCTGGGCGAGCTTCGGTAATTCATCGGGGCCGGTGCCGCCTTTCGACATGGGCATCCTCGCGCAGAAGGGCTCGCTCTATGCGACGCGGCCGACGCTCTTCACGCATATCGCGACCCGTGAGGGCCTGCTCGAAACCGCGAACGACCTCATCGACATGGTCAGCCTGGGCCGCGTGAAAATTCAGGTCAGCAAGACCTATCCCATGGCCGAGGCGGCTGAGGCGCATCGCGATCTGGAAAGGCGGGCCACGACCGGCTCGATCGTGCTGCTTGCGGATTACGCCGCGGCCAATGCGCATGGCGGCGGCCCGGACGGCGTTTAGGAGCCAACCCCTCACCCCGGCCCACTCCCGCAAGGGGAGAGGGAGCAGGTTGCCACGGCGTTCCTTCTCCCAGCAAGCTCGCCTTGACGAGCTTGCAACCTGGAATGCCTGCATCCGCACGCGGATGCAGGACGGGAGAAGGACAGGATGAGGGGGACCACCGTCAACAGATGCTTGCTTCATAAGCGCCGCCCGCGCTGGACGCCTGTGCGCGAGGCTTCTATAGCTGGCGCTGCGATTGCCTATAAACGCTCGATGAAGGGCGCCGGCAATTGCGAGACGCCACACGAGCCAGCTTTACTATTTTGGAGACGAGAATGCTCGATCTCAAATGGATCAGGGAAAACCCGAAAGATTTTGACGCCGGCCTGAGACGTCGCGGTTTCAGCCTCATGCCTGAACGCCCCCTGCGGTTTCCCAGCCTGAAGTCTGAGGACGTGCTTAAAGCCTATGGGGAGTGTGAAAAGCCTTCTGACGTAATTTTGGCTCTGGACGAGGAGCGGCGCGCGCGCACAAAGGCGCTGCAGGACATGCAGGCGCGGCGCAACGCGGCGTCGAAGGAGATCGGCAAGGCGAAGGGCAAGGGCGGCGATCCGGCGAAGGCCGACGCGCTGATGGCCGAAATCGCCGGGCTGAAGGATCAGATCGCGGCGGGCGAGGCGCGCGAGCGCGACATCAACGAGGGGCTGAAGACGCTGCTCGCTGGCATCCCGAACGTGCTCGCGCCGGACGTGCCGGACGGCAAGGACGAGACCC
>JBAVVQ010000698.1:0-1924 GCA_049697375.1 Rhodomicrobium sp. | reverse complement strand
GCCGTAAACCGAACCCGTGACGTGCCGCATATAGTTCTTGCCGACTTGCCCGCTTGAATTTGCGAGGCCATCGGGGAATTTCGACGAGGCCGAATTGAGGAGCAGTCTCGGTGTCTCAAGTGAATTTCCGGCAACCGCGACAGCTCGCGCCTTTTGGCGCTGCAGCGCGCCATCCTTGTCGACGTAAACTACGCCGGTAACCTTCCCGGCAGCGTTATGCTCGATCTTGATCACCTGCGATTGAGGCCGCACTTCGAGATTGCCGGTTTCCTCCCCTTTTGGGATCTCCGCGATCAGTGTCGACCATTTCGCTCCAGACTTGCAGCCCTGAAAACAGAAGCCGATTTGCTGGCAGGGGCCCCGATCATCGCGCTCTGCCGAATTAATGGCCATGCGGCCTGTATGCACCTCTTGATAGCCGAGTTTTTTTGCGCCCGCCTCGAGCACCTTGAAATTATTGTTGCCGGGCAACCCGGCGATACCGTTCGTGCGCGTAACTCCCATTTTATCTTCGGCCTTGGCATAATAAGGCTCAAGTTCCGTAAGAGTGAGCGGCCAATCGAGCAGGTTAGCGCCCTTGATCTCGCCATAGACGGTTCTGGTTTTGAACTCATGCTCCTGGAAGCGCAGCGACGCACCAGCCCAGTGGGTGGTTGTGCCGCCCACGGCCTTGACGATCCAAGCCGGCAGGTTGGGAAAGTCCCGTGCGATGCGCCACTCGCCGGAAGTCGTTCGCATATCCTTCCAGGCGAGCTGGGCGAAGCTTGCCCATTCATCGTTTACGAACTCCGACATGTCGTAACGACGGCCTGCCTCGAGGATGACCGTCTTTATTCCCTTCCGCGCGAGTTCGGCGCCGAGTGTGCCACCGCCTGCGCCAGAGCCTACGATGACAAAGAGTCCGTCGTCGTTGAGATCAAACTGAGTCGGCATGGTCGTGTTTTCCGGGGCCCGGTTAAAGCCAGGTCAAATCGTTGAAGCCACGGTGGATGTAGCCGCCTTTGTCCGCGGAGGAGCCTTCATAGCCGAAGAGCGGCCAGATTTCTTTTTGGTTGTACAGGCCCGTGACCAGGCCAGCCCGGAGCGTCTTGAAAAAGGGCGTGGTCTCGATTTTTTTCAACAACGCAACGCGCTCTTCCTCCCATCCTACCCCTACATAGGGGACGCCATGCGCCGTCCGGGCGGCGGCGTCGAGCTGCGCCACGCCCTCCTCGAACAATGCCTTAAGCTGCGGGTCGGTTGCGATCTTGGCGTCGAAATCCTTGACGGCGAGCGCGTAAAAGCGGTCGGCAAGGCGATCATGAGGATAGATATCGCGCGAGGCCTGAATAAGCGTCCGCGCAGTGGCCGGCGTGAGGCCCTTTGCTTCAAGGCCCCAGGCCTCTATAGGATGTATGACAGCCGTTGCGGTTAAGATCAGCGCAGCGCTTGACGCCTGTACAAAACTACGGCGTGACAAGCCGCCAGCGGGCTTCGACTCCGGCATGTTCCTCTCCCATTTAGGCGCCGCCAAATTATCGATAGCGACCGTGTTTTTGCAGCACCTCGATTTTATAGCCATCGGGGTCTTCGACGAAAAAGAACTTCGCGAACAATGCTCCCTCGCGGTTGAATTCTTTCACTGGTTTCGGGGTGAGGCCCAACGCCTCGAAGCGGGCGTGTTCTTTTGCGATGTCGTCGACGGCAACGGCGAGGTGGCCGTACGCGTCTCCGTGCGAGTACGGCTCGGTCCGGCCGTGATTTATGGTGAGTTCCAGTTCGAAGTCGTTTTCCGGGTTTCGTAGATAGACTAGTGGCGCGAATCTCTTAAAGCGCTGGGTACAGGCTTTTCAATTTGATGCGGGCGTCCTTGGTTGTGAAGCGCCAATCGGCTTTGGCATGGGCGGTATTGCGCTTGGCGAACCAGGCGCTGACCTCTGCTTTA
>JBAVVQ010000697.1:0-2912 GCA_049697375.1 Rhodomicrobium sp. | reverse complement strand
GATCCACGGCGAGCTGCGCCCCACGCTTGCGACGCCAAACACCGTGCGGCTCGATCTGCGAACCATGGTGCTGCGGGATTACGGCAAGCCCGGTGGAATCCCGACTCTCGTCGATGCGCCGTACGCCGGACACACGGCAATGATCGCCGATTACCACAAGGGCCAGAGCTTGGTCGAGACTCTGTTGGCCAATGGCATTGATCACGTGGCCTTGACCGACTGGAAGTCGGCAACCGAAGATATGAAGGATCTGGAGATAGACAATTACCTCGCCGAGATTCTTGTGGCGATCGACGACCTCGGCGGCCGCGTCAATCTTGTCGGGCTATGCCAGGGCGGCTGGATGACCACGATGATTGCGGCGCGCTTTCCGGACAAGGTGAACGCACTGGTGCTCGCGGGCGCACCCATCGACACCGATGCCGGCAATGGGCCCATTAAGCGCATCGCTCACGAATGCCCGCTCTCTTTCTACGAGGGGCTGGTAGCCTTGGGCGGCGGCCTGATGCGAGGCAAATTCATGCTGCAGGGCTGGAAGAATATGCACCCGGAGCAGCATTATATTAAGGATCATATCGATCTTTACGAACATATCGACGATCCGGCTTACCTCGCCAAGGAGGAAACCTTCAATAGATGGTACGAAAACCCACTCGATCTGCCCGGGCGCTGGTATCTTCAGGCCATCACCCAGCTTTTCAAGGAGAACCGGCTTGCCAAGGGCGCATTCGTGGGACTCGGGCGCAGGCTCGATCTTCGAAACATCACTTGCCCCCTCTACCTGCTTGCCGGCGCGGCCGACGACATCACGACGCCCGAACAGGTTCTCGCCGCCAAGAACTATGTGGGCACACCCAGAGATCACATTGTGGAGAAGACCGTGCCCGGCGGCCATATCGGGCTCTTCATGGGAGCGCGAACGTTGAAGGACTATTGGCCGGAAATCGCCCGATGGATCGCTGTTCAGTAGATATAAGATTTCACATTGGCGAGATTTAGCCCGATCCATACATCTGGGGGGCGTCGATTGGCGGGCGGCGGCCAGACATAGCCTTCTCTCCGGAGGCCCGGGCAAGAAAATCCAACTTGGCTGCAACGCGCCGATGATGTCTGCGCCCTCACGCGGAAAACGACCGCCGCTTCGCGGGATACGACACAAGGCTATGCCGTCCGACGACTATGCCCTGGCTGGTGCGCGCAGCGTTGCGCCTGACGCCAGCGCAGCGGCCACCGGTCGCGTAACGCGAGGTACCTATCATTATGTTTTTGCAGCAGACATATTTTACAATGGTTCGTAAATCGTCGTGAGGAATCATGACGGGGCATGGTGATTTGTAAAACGGGGTGACGACGTGCCAACCGCCCGCTCGGGAATCGGTCTGCGACTTTGATCGGTTTAGATTAGGCAACAAGCCAGACTCAGCCGTGGGTTCGTTTGTTTTACGCAAATTGAATAGTGAAGCCAATTGCTCCAAATTTTGGAACAGTTCGTCGAATGTGACTATTTCAACGTTCGCAAGAGCCTTGCGCAGCTGCCGAACTACGCGGCTTAGGTCTTCACGGGCAGCGGACCCGGCACTAAGCCTCCACGCCGCGCATCAAATGGCTGCGCCACCGGCGAACCGTGTCCTAACGCATGCCGAACGCCTCAGCGCGCGCTGGTCGACCCGTCGAGCGTCAAGAGCACCGCACGCCCGGTCCGCTTCGCCCCGCTCTCGCGACGCCGGCCAGAGCTTCCAACGCGCCCGCTGTTCCTTGGTCGCCATCACTGAAGATTTGTCCGCCATGTCCCGCGCGACTCAATGCGAAGACTGGATCACGCCCTTGATCTGTTGGCTAGCCCAAGGGGGTCTGCTTTCAGGGTCATTCAAAGAATCCGGCCGGTGACAGCTTTGATGGCGTCGTAGCGATCTTCCCGAAAGTTCTCGCGAGCTTCGGGGATGGAAAGGCCGAGTTGGCGGATCATACCGATTGCGGTGTTTCGTAAGGTAGCCAACGGGCGCGCCCCGGCCCGGACGCGGCATCGGTCCTCGTTCAGGGTCACGTCGCGGACATGATGGAGCTTGTTTTCGATGGCCCAGTGGTTGCGGACGAGTTCAAGCAGCCGTTCGGGGCCAGCTTGGTTTGAGGCAAGACTGGTGATCAGATAGACGATTTCGGTGCTTGGTTTATCGCCGATTCGCCGGGTGCGTTCGAGGCGGGCGATCTGCCCGAGACCTGGCCAGTCGAGATGGGGCACAGCTTCGGCGCTGACGGCGATTTTGCGTGTTTCAATCCGGCCATGGCCTTTTTCGAGCGTTTCTGCAACCGTGAGATCAGGCGGCGGCCCGTCGTAACAACGCCGTGTGTCCAAGGGGGGAAAGATCGCCGAGCGCTTCGGCGATACCAGCTTTGAGGGCGGACTGATTGTCTTTAACCGTGAAGAGATAATGGCCGTTGCCGTCCCGGATATGGCGGCAGATCTCGCGCTGGGTGAAAATCGCGTCGCCAGTAATGATGCGGCCGTCCAGCGGCAGTCCTTTCAGCAAGACGAGCGCAGCGGTGATCTCGTTCTGATCGGGTTCGACCGTCAGATCGCCGATGACCGTACCAAGCTCGGTCGCAAAAGCCGACAAGACATGCACGGCTTTATCGTCCAAGCGGCGGCTGCCGCGCAGCGTCTTACCGTCAATGGCGATGTGCTCGGCCTTACCTTGCTTGAGCGCGAAGCTGCCGAGAGTTCGGCTCAAGGCGTCGGCGTCAAGGGATTGAAAGAAATAATGATACGTTGCATGGCAGGGCGCTTTGCCGGTCTCGATGCCAAACAAGCGAAGCGCCTCGGGCTTCAGCCGCCGGCCCCAACGGAAGATCCCAAGCAAATCGTTGGCGCCGGCCAGCATCGCTGCAAGCGAAATTCCGAGCACCGCCCGAAG
>JBAVVQ010000696.1:0-1785 GCA_049697375.1 Rhodomicrobium sp. | reverse complement strand
AGCTTCGCAGCTCACCCCGTCGTCGTCCGAGTCGGCGGCGATTATTATTGCCGCTCTATCCAGAAGATGAACCCTGACGGCTCCTTGACGTTTTTCTGCGCCATCGACGATGGCGTGGTTTTAACGGTGGCGCGCGCCAGGGATATTGTGTCGTCTGCTGAAAAGGAGTTGGACAGGCTCGACCACGAGACAGGCGGCCTCGATTTCGTCCTCGCCTTCGAATGCGTGCTCCGCCGTCTGGACTCTGAAATTCATCAGGTGAAGCATCGCATGTGCGAGCTCTACAGAAAGTACAACCTGGTCGGCTTCCACACTTATGGCGAACAATACAACTCCATGCATCTCAACCAGACTTTGACCGGCGTCGCCATCGGTCCAAAGAGCGCGTCCTGTGCCGAGCCGTCTTAAGGGCGGCGCGGCCGCCGAGGCGAGCCCGGAGCTTCTGGATAAGATCAGGAAGCTGACCAAGATCAACGCGGTGCTGATGGATCGCGTCGAACGCTCGGTTGACCGGCAGGGAAACGCCTTCGCGCTCTTTCAGACGGCCATCGCGCTCGAAGCGCAGGTTCGCGCCCGCACGGAAGAATTGACCCACGTCTTGAGAAGCCTGGAGCAGACAAACGCGCAGCTCTCGGCCGCCAAGGAGGACGCGGAAAAGGCGAATTTGAGCAAAACACGGTTTCTCGCGGCGGCAAGCCACGACCTTCTGCAGCCGGTGGTCTCGGCGAAGCTGTCGATCTCGACTCTCGCCGAATTACAAAAGAACCCGGAGGGAAAGCGGCTCGCGCAACAGGTCGAAGGCTCGCTGCAGACAATCGAGGATCTCATCAGGACTCTCCTCGACATTTCGAAGCTGGACGCAGGAGTTATCGTCCCTGAAGTGCGGTCTTTTCGTCTCGACGATTTGCTGACCGGCCTTCATTCCACATTCGAGAGTATTATGGCTTCGAGCCAAATCAGGCTCAAAATCCGCCGCTGCGGCCTGGTTGTCGAAAGCGATCCGGTGCTTCTTTGGAGGGTCATTCTCAATCTCGTTTCCAATGCCATTCACTACACGGCCCGCGGCGGCGTGCTTGTCGGCGTTCGCCGCCGCGGGCCGACCTGTTATCTCGACGTGGTCGATACCGGACTCGGCATCCCTGAGCGCGAACAGCAGCGCATCTTCGATGAGTTCTACCGCGGCGCAAGCTCGGCGAGCGGAAACCGCGCCGGACTGGGCCTTGGCTTGTCGATCGTTCAGCGCATCACCCAGACATTGGGACATGATCTTTCATTGAAATCACGCCTCGGGCGCGGCTCCCGCTTTCGGGTTACGCTTCCCGTCGTCGGAACAGCCTCGGAGCTACCCTCGCCAAGCTTGTCCAGGCTTTACGGCCTGAGCGGCGTTTCCGTCCTGATCGTCGAAGACGATCAGGCCATCGCCAAAGCGATGCAACGGCTCTTCGAACAATGGGAATGCAAAACCTTCGTTGCTTACGGCCTCTCTGACGTCGACAAGCATCTAAAAAGCAGCGACCGCCTCCCCGACATCATCGTCGCCGATTACCATTTGGATGGGAACGATGTGGGCGTCACGGCAATCGAGGCGGTGCGGGCGATTTTACCTAAAATTCCTGCTCTCGTGGTCACCGCCGATCAAAGCCCGGAAACTGCCGAAGCCGTTCGCGCGGCTCAGGCCATGCTGCTGGAAAAACCCGTCTCGCCCGGCCGCTTGCGCGCAAGCGTATCGCATCTTCTTTCCGAAGAGAGTCGGGAGTGTCCCGTCTCCGAATAGCCGCTGAACTT
>JBAVVQ010000695.1:0-4189 GCA_049697375.1 Rhodomicrobium sp. | reverse complement strand
GAGGCCTCGAAAATCCATTTGCATTCCTGCTGATTGTCCCGGTCGCCGTGTCCGCGTCGACGCAGCGCCTCACCGTGACCGCGATGCTTGCCGCCTTCACCGTGGTGCTGGCTACAATTCTTGCGCGCTATCATTGGCCCCTGCCCTGGACAGACACTGAGCCGCCGGTTTTGCCGCTGAACTATATTCTTGGGCTTTGGGCGGCCCTCGTGTCGTGCATCATTTTCATTGCCTTCTACGCCTGGCGTATCGAACAAGAAGCGCGTCAAATGGCGCAGGCGCTTTCCGCCGCCGAGCTTGTTTTGGCGCGGGAACAGCGGCTGACCGCGCTCGACGGGCTGGCCGCGGCGGCGGCCCATCAGCTCGGCACGCCGCTCTCGACCATCGCGCTCGTCGCCAAGGAATTGGAGAGGGAAATTCCCAAAGACAGCGCAGTGCGCGATGACATTCTCCTGCTTCAAACGCAGACGGCGCGCTGTCGCGATATTCTCAGCCAGCTCTCAAAAAGCGGCCGCGAGGGTGAGGAAGACATCATCTTTTCGAAAATGCGGCTCCGTCACCTTATCGAAGAGGTGATTGCGCCTTTGAGGACCACGGGGGTCGATATCGACGTTTTACTAACCGACGCGTCGCCCGCCAGCAAGCCTGCATCGGAACCTGTCATCACCCGCAATCCGGGTCTTATGCATAGCCTCGTGAATCTTGTCGAGAACGCGGTTGACTTCGCGAGCGAGCGCGTGACGATCGAGGCCGCCTACGATCAGAATAAGGTGTTGATCCGCATAGGAGATGACGGCCCAGGTTTCCACCCCAACGTCATCAATCTTATCGGCGAGCCTTACGTGACAAATCGTCCGAGGGCGGAGGGCGACCGCGAGGAAAGCGGCATGGGCCTCGGTTTTTTTATCGCCAAGACACTGCTTGAGCGCTCTGGCGCTTCAATTCACGTCGCAAATCGGGTATTACCTGAGACTGGAGCGCTTGTAGAAATTTCCTGGCCTCGCATCCGGCTCGAGGCGTCATCCTAGATTGAAAAACAAGAGAGATCGCAGCATAGATTTTGTGCGCTCCAGGTTTGTGTCGTATACTGCGACACTATGTAGGGTGTGACAAAAAGGTACATGCAGGAAAATGGCGACGCTCGCAGCCCCAGACTCCCGGCCAGATAACTCCCTCCTCATTGTTGACGACGACAAGCCCTTTCTTTCCCGGCTTGCCAAGGCGATGGAGGCTCGCGGCTACAGCGTGCGCACGGCAGAAACGCTTGAGGCAGGCAAGCAGGCGATCCGTGAGCTGGCGCCGGCCTACGCCGTCGTCGATATGCGGCTTGAAGATGGCAACGGCCTCGATGTCATTCGCATGCTCCGCGAGACGAGGCCCGATTGCCGCGCCCTTGTCCTGACCGGTTATGGCAACATCGCAACCGCGGTGAACGCGGTAAAACTCGGCGCGGTGGATTATCTCTCGAAGCCCGCCGACGCCGAAGATATCCTCGCCGCGCTGACGGCTTCCGGCGAAGGGAAGCCGAAGCCGCCGGAGAACCCCATGTCGGCGGACCGTGTCCGCTGGGAGCACATTCAGCGCGTCTACGAGCTCTGCAATCGCAATGTCTCGGAGACGGCCCGCAGGCTGCACATGCATCGCCGTACGCTGCAGCGCATCCTCGCGAAACGCGCGCCGAAGTAATCCCAGCCCCGGCGTCCTTGCTTTGCGCCGGTGGAGTGTCAGGTTCCCGTGAGCGTGCGTTTTGGTCCAGTTTTTCCTGACACGCGGCGAGTTCCCGGATCTGCTTGCAGTGCTATTCATGGCCCCGAAATCATATAAAAAAGCGCCTTACCGGAACGTAAACGCGATAAGCTACTGATATTATTATGAAATTTTAGATGGGGCTTAGCCGCCGATGTGCGAACCCGGCTTCCGGCGTGGTTAACAGGGACGGCGCAAATATATTTAACGGACTTTATCGCGTCCCATTTCCGCCAAAAATATAGTTCGTTAACCATGAAAATTCGTTGTTATTTTCAATGAGATAGCATGATTTTGCGCGTCCTGCTGGACGCGGGCTTTACTCATTTTTAAGCAATTTCACCTGTTTTCTGACGGGAAATAAATGCCCTGCGCGCCGCGTTAACCATATTCAGGTTAACGATGGGCCGAAGACAAGGCGCGGAATATCCGCGCGCTTCGCCGCAAGGCTCAGCGAGCCGAAATATCCTCAGGCTCAAGATCGGAAAAATCGCTGAGAATCGTTTCGGCGCTGACGCCATCCGCGAGCATTTCGAGGATGTCGCTCACGCGAATGCGCATGCCGCGAATACAAGGCCGGCCGCCGCATTGAGCCGGGTTGAAGGTGATACGGGACTCGCCCGCGCTTTTGTTCTCTCTATTCATAAGCTGACATCATTATGCCAGGGAGCGGAGGCAACCCTGCTCAACGGGGACGATCCGCTCGCGCGCAATTTCAGCGGCGTAGGCGATGCAGGCGCGAATGTCTTCCGGCGTAAGCTGCGGATAGTCGGCCAAAATCTCATCTTCCCTGATGCCTTCGGCCAAAAAATCCAGCACGAGAGAGACCCAAATGCGCGTGCCTTTTATGCACGGCTTTCCGCCGCAAACCTTTGGATCTATTGAAATGCGATCAATGAGCGTGTTCATAAAATCAAAGTATCGCGAAATGCCCCGCTTGTCATTGGCGCGCGGGGACGGCGCGACGCTCCCGCATCCGCCGCAGCTTCGGTGAAAGCCCACTTTTCCGGCCTGCAATCCTCCTCTTCTGCTGCCTCATACCACTGATGCAGATCGGCGGGTTCCAGGCCGCTTTCCAAGGGATCGTTGCTTTCGATGAGCTGCAGCTCCGCCTCGCTCCGATTTGCACATCTGGGGCGAACCGCTATATTGCGAAGGTATTGAGAGGCGCCGCGTGTGAAGGCTTGCGCAGGCCTCGCCAGAGCCGGCATCCGGAGCATACCACCCAGCTATCGAGCGAAATGACTAAGACACCAAGCCGCACCTTGATCCTTGTCCGCGCCGACTGGGACGACGACGCTAAAGTTTGGGTCGCGAGCAGCGCCGACATCGACGGACTTGCCACCGAAGCCGCGACGCTAGAGGAACTGCGCGACAAGGTTCTGGTCATGGTGGCGGAGTTGGCGGAGCTGAACGGCCTTTCTTCCGATCTGCCGGAAATCCCGGTGCACATCCTTGCAGGGCAAACGGCTCGCATCCCAAACCCGAACTTCCGCTGATGCCTTCCTTTGAAAAGGAAGTGCGCCAAATTCTGGCCGAATATGGCTGCGCGTTTCACCGCCAAGGCAAGGGCGATCACGAAATCTGGTTCAGCCCAATCTCCAAACGCTATTTCACAGTCGACGGAAAGATCAAGTCGCGCCACACGGCGAATGAAGTTCTGAAGCAGGCCGGGATAGGGAAGAAGTTTTAATCTGACTCAACCAATCAGGCCGCCCAATCAACTCGCCTCGCGGAACCGCTCCGCCGCCTGCAAGTCCACCGACACAAGCTGGCTGATGCCCTTCTCCTGCATGGTCACGCCGAACAGCCGGTTCATGCGGCTCATGGTCATCGGATGGTGGGTGATGACGAGGAAGCGCGTCTCGGTCGAGCGCGACATCTCCTCCATCATGGAGCAGAAGCGGTCCACATTCGCGTCGTCGAGCGGCGCGTCCACCTCGTCGAGCACGCAGATCGGCGACGGGTTCGTGAGGAACACCGCGAAGATCAGCGCGAGCGCCGTCAGCGCCTTCTCGCCGCCTGAGAGCAGCGTCAGCACCTGAGGCTTCTTGCCGGGCGGCCGGCAGTAGATTTCGAGGCCGCTTTCCAGGGGATCGTCGCTTTCGATGAGCTGAAGATGGGCCTCGCCGCCTGCAAACAGCACCTTGAACAGCCGTTCGAAATGCGCCTGCACGGTGTCAAAGGCGTCGAGCAGGCGCCTGCGGCCTTCTTTGTTCAAGTTCGCGATTCCGGTGCGCAGCTTGGCGATGGCTTCCTGGAGGTCGGAGCGCTCCTTCTCCATGCCGTCGAATTCGCCACCGAGCTGCGCCGACTCTTCCTCCGCGCGGAGGTTCACGCCGCCAAGCCGCTCGCGCTCGGCTTTCAGCTTCACAAGGGTCTGCTCGATATCGTGGGCATCGGGGAGATTGGCGACATCTTGCAGGCCGACGCTCCCCAAGAG
>JBAVVQ010000694.1:0-10583 GCA_049697375.1 Rhodomicrobium sp. | reverse complement strand
ATGGTGGGCTTATGGCGTGGGTTCCTGCTGGCGGTGGACCGACATCGGTTACGTCTGGATTTGCAATTGACGTAACCTTCGCCAATTGCGGCGCGGGCAGCCCTCTGCGCCGCTTAGCTTCCCTGAGGGATGTGGGTGGGAGACGATTAGCGCCAACAGACGGGAGCTAGCGGCCTTTCACAACCTCATGCAGGGAGGAGTAATCGAATTTCGTCTTCTGCCTGTCGGCGGCGGCTGTGGCGATGTCCGAAAGTGTGTTTACGAACGCCGTTGCCAGCGGCGACAGGTGCGCCACTTCGCCAAAGAGTTTCAGGTCTTTCTTCAAGTGCTCTGCGGGAAAGTTTGGATTGGCGTATTGCCCCGTCATCATCTGTTTGAGCTTCTTGTCGAAGGTCGGCGCGTAGAGCGCGCTTTCACGTAAGAGACCCATGAACTGATCGACATCGATGCCGTTTTCCTCGACAGCATTAAGAGCCACCGAGAAAGATGCGGTTAAAGCCCCAATCAGAAAATTGAATATCAATTTCAAGGCGGAGGCCTGACCAACGGCGTCGAAAACAATCCTCCTGTTCGAATAGATACGAAGGAAAGCGCTGACCTCATCGTCGATATTTGCAGCCGGTCCCGCCATCGCGATCAGGGTCCCGCTGCGAGCCTCGGGACGGCTGCCAAGAACCGGATTTTCGATGTATCTGCCCCGGCGGCCCGTTACTTCCTTTTCGACAGTCAAGCTTTGTGACGGCGACAGGGTTGAAATTTGTATGAAGGTCTTGTCGTCGAGGTCATCGATATCCTGCAGGATATCGATGGTGGATGTGAAGTCAGACGTTACGGCAAGAACAACGGGCGCCGTCGATCGCCTGCCGAACGTCGCCGAAAAAATGGACGTTGTTCGCGCCTTCCCGCGGGGGGCGCCTGGTGAAGACGCTAATGCCACAGTTCGCTCGGCCGAGCTTCTCAGCGAGAGCTTCAGCTAGGCGTCCATAGCCCAGGATACAAATGCGAGGCGCGGTGTTATGGTTACTGCCGTTCATGTCAGCTCTGACTAAACCAGGGTTAAAATTGCCGCGCCGTACCACGCCGCTTCGGATGCCGAGAAAATCGGCAAGCGGCACGCGATCCTTTTGTAACACGGCGGCAAATCGCGGCATCCAAGATTGCTCCCCATGCTTCGGATTTCCGCCGCCATTGTACGTTGGTTACGAAATCCGCCATCATGCCGTCTGGACCCCCCACAGCCCTTATGAGTCTCCATGACCGCTGATACTTTTGACCTGATTACCCGCTATTATGCGGCCTTCGACGCCGGAGACATGGATACATTCTTATCGTTGCTGACCGACGATGTCGTGCATGACATCAACCAGGGCGCGCGTGAAACCGGCAAAGTTGCGTTTGCGGCTTTTATGGAGCGGATGAACCGTCATTACCGGGAGGAGCTGGTCGGCATCACCATAATGACTGCGCCGGACGGCGCCCGGGCTGCGGCGGAATTCACGGTTCTCGGGGAGTATCTTGCGACCGATGAAGGGCTGCCGCCGGCCAAAGGACAAAGCTACCGCCTGAATGCCTGCGCGTTTTTTGCCGTTCGCGATGGCAAGGTGGCTCGCGTCACCAACTACCACAATCTGTAGGATTGGATCAGACAAGTGGGCGGCTGAAGGCTCGCGCGCTCCAGCTTGACCGCGCCATCGTGATCCGTGCGGGAGGTAATCGTATCACTTATTCGTGAGTATCCCTTAATATCCGTAGCCTTTCGGACTTCGCCCAAAGAGAGTGCGCCTTCCAATAGACGCTCAGTGTCACCTCAAGGATTTTGCCGAAGGCAACACAAATTCGCGAGGCGGACAAGTACGCTGGCGCGTCAGACCGTCGTTGGAAAGTATTGCGTCGCTCAACCGCCCATCATCGTCAAATCGATTGTGACAGCGCTGTCGGATTTTGAAGGTTGATCGGACGTAGAAGATCTGGCAACTTTTCTTTTCGAAAGGCTAGAATCACTTTTAAACAAAATTATTCAATTCCCGAGCTTAAGTATACATCTTGCGATCTAAGGTTGTGCGACCTTTTTTAGCACAAGGAGCTTATTTATTTGCATGTATGATAGCAGTTTTTCAACTCTTGGAATAATTGGCAAAATTCCACGTTTCATTATTAGCCCGTTCGAACAGAGCGCTACTAGAAGCTGGGAGATGCTTTTCAAATAAGTTTTGGTTGATGTTGATGGCGCAGGTGCGATCTTGAGCATTTAATTCGATAAAATTGAATAATAATGAGTAATTTAATGCCTTAAATATACCACGATCGCAACACTATCTTTGTTCGCTTGGTGAGGAATTCATGACAAGCAACGAACTGGATAAACAAAAAGGCCGACGCGCGGCGGGATCACTGCCACCAAGAACGGCTGAAAAGTACGACACGCTAGAATCCTATCTGCGGAATAGCTTCGAAGATCTGGAATCTCCTGTTCCAAAGGTCAACGGGGTGACGCTCGCCTCAAAGCTGGACGCGAATCCCAAATTTGATCCCGGTTTTCGAGGCGAAAATTCGCTTGTCCATGCGGACAAGTGGAGCCAAAGCTTTGAAACCAATTTCTCCTCGGAAAAACGTCAGAGAAAACTCTTCCATTCTCTTCTGCCGTATTTAGCGATAGCTATACTGTCCGGAGGGATTTCGGGAGGGGGGTTGCTTTATTTCCTCCTTCATTACGCGGTTCCCCGCGACACGGAAATCAGCACGACTGCTGGGCCTCGGATTGTAGAAGGCGAGGTGGCGGCTCGCCCAACAATTGAGCAATCGCTCTCGTTCGCCCCTGTCCCCAAACCAGTGTCCTTGCCACCGGACAGCGTGGAGCGGCAGGACGACCCGGCAGGAAGTGCGAGCGGCCAGTCTCTTCCGCCGGAGTTAAACAGGAATGCTGTTGAAGTGATGGATCCAGCGGGAGCCGGTCCTGCCACGACGGATGCCAGCGCTAAGGAATCGAGCGTCGGGAGCAAGATCGCCGCCATTCCTCCCATAGTGGAGGCCGCGCCAATGCCCGCGCCTATTCCCAGTCCTCACGAAGTTCGGGAAGAAAAGCCAGCCGAAAGTAGCAAGGCTGATTTGGGCGCCACAAAACCGGAGTCTCAGCTTCCAAGACTTCCTGTAGATCAAGAGGAGAAGATGCTGAAGCGGGCATCCGTCCTCCTCGGTCAGAATGACATCGCGGGAGCCCGCCTGATCTTCCATTATTTGGCGCATCACGGAAGCCCACGCGGCGCTTTCGCTCTTGCGGAAAGCTACGACCCCCAAAAATGGGACGTCCACCACGTGACTGGAATGACGCCGGATGCCAACTTGGCCCGCACTTGGTATGCGCGTGCAGCCGAATTGGGAAGCAGGGAAGCCGTTGTTGCCCTTCGCAAAGACAAGCCCTAAACCCGTTTCAAAGTCCGCAAGCTGAATTCATCGAGGAGTATGATGAGATATTCGCCGCTTAAACTTCCCATTGCCAACGCCATGCGCCGGCCGGCTCTTTTTTTCGTGGCCACTCTTTGCCTTTTTGCCTGCTTGAATACCGCGTCGGCCGAGTTCAAGACGCAAACCTATGACCAGAAGAAGAGAGAGGCCAACGACATCTCGGTAGCCATCATAAATTCCGGGCTTACATGCACCTGCGCTCGCTTTTCTGAAGATATGCGCAACGTCGTCAACGATCTTAGGCCGGATGGGATCCGCGTCCTGCCGGTCATCGGCGTTGGGGGCCTGCAAAACTTGAAGGATGTTTTGTTTCTGAAGGGCATCGACATGGGGATCGTGGATCAGGACAATATGGCGCTTCTGAAGAGGAGGGATCCGAAGCTTTACGCGGACATAGAGCAACGCGTGCACTACATCACCAAGCTGTACAACGCCGAGCTTCATGTGGTGGCCCGGAATGACATCAAGTCTCTCGCCGATCTCAAGGGCAAGAGGGTCAACTTCAACGTCAAAGAGCATCAGACCGAGGTCACGGGCGACCACCTCTTTGCGATGCTGAATATCCCTGTCGAGAAGACGAATTACGACGTTGATGAATCAATCAGGCGTCTCTTAAGCGGCGATCTGGCCGCCATAATGATCGTCACGGGCGCGCCGCAGGCGGCGCTCGCCAAGCTCAAGAAAGAGGACGGCCTTCATTTCGTCCCTGTCGACCAAGATAGTCTCCCAGGCGTAGATTTCACGCCTGCTCTTTTGGAATATCTTCCGGCGGAGTTTACGAGCAAGACCTATCCCAATCTTGTGCCGGAGGGGACGTCGGTTCCGACAATCGCCAACCGCGCCCTGCTTGTGACCTATGCTTGGCCGGAAGGCTCTTCGCGCTACAATAGGGTTGCGAAGTTTGTGAACGAGTTCTTCGGGAAGATCGACGAGTTCCATTCCCCTTCCAGACATCCCAAATGGGCTGAAATCAATCTCTGGGCCGATATTCCCGGCTGGACACGATTCAAACCCGCCGCCCAATGGCTTGCCTCTCACCAGCAAGTGGCAGGTCTTGGGAGGCAACTTGCGAAAGAGCAGCCAGAAAACGTCCAGCAGGCCATTGGCAACATGCTGGCGAGCACGAATGGCCAAAATTTGAGCCCGAGCGAAAAAGAAGCATTGCTCAACCGTATAAGACAATATCTGGAAAGTAACCAAGCGGCGCGCTAAGAAATAAGCGCAGCCTGGGCGTTACGCGGTGGTAACGCCTGGCGTTCCCGCGTGGGCTGCCTGTGATTTTGCGAGCTAGCACCAGGATTTCCAAAGGAAAAAATAACCCGGCTGAGACTGCACAAGGTGGGAAAGATAGCTATATGACTGAGATCTCTGGCGCAATATCTCGCCGCAACCTACTTAGGGTTGGGCTAGATGCCGCGATGCTATACGGGGTAACGCAGGTGTTCCCGGCTCAGGCGGCCGGTAGTATCACCCTGCCGTTCACAAACGGGGAACGCCCGCTTGTGAGCTTTCCCCAAAAGCGGCCGCTGATTAAACTCACAACGCGGCCGCCGCAACTCGAGACGCCGTTGTCCGTGTTCAATGAATCGGTGCTGACCCCAAACGACGCGTTCTTTGTGCGATATCACCTCGGCGGGTCTCCCCCATTGCTTGATCCTCAAGTCTTTCGTCTCGAGGTCAAGGGTAAGGTCAACACCCCTTTGGCGCTCACTCTGGAGGAACTGAAGAAGTTCGAGCCAGTCGAAATCGTCGCTGTGAACCAATGCTCGGGGAACGGCCGCGGTTTCTCCACTCCCCGCGTCGCCGGGGGGCAACTTGGCAACGGCGCAATGGGGAATGCCCGCTGGAAAGGCGTGCCCTTGAAGGCCATCCTCGATAAGGCGGGCGTTCAGGAAGGGGCCAAACAAGTGATCTTCAACGGCGCCGACAAACCCGCCGCCGAAACCGTACCGGACTTCATCAAGGCGCTCGATATAGACCACGCCCGCGACGGCGAAGTCCTGCTCGCCTACTCCATGAACAATGCGGACCTGCCAATCCTCAACGGCTACCCGCTTCGCCTCGTCGTTCCTGGCTATTACGGCACATATTGGGTCAAGCACGTCAACGAGATAACGGTCATCGATAACGCGTACGATGGCTTTTGGATGAAGACAGCATACAAGATCCCCAACAATCAGTGCGCCTGCGTTGCGCCTGGGACGAAGCCTGCGTCCACGGTGCCGATCAATCGGATGAATGTACGCTCATTCATCACAAGCCACGCCGATAGCGCAACGGTTTTTGCGGGCGACCTTCTCAAGATCGGCGGCATTGCTTTTGATGGCGGCTACGGGATTACAGAAGTTGTCTATTCAACAGACGATGGCAAAACTTGGCGCGGCGCGGATTTGGGACCCGATCTCGGGAAGTATTCGTTCAGGCAGTGGTCGGCAAAGCTTGTCCTGAAGGCCGGCAATCACGCGCTTGCCGTAAGAGCCATCAACCGCATCGGCCAGACACAGCCTGTCGAGGCTCTTTGGAATCCGGCAGGTTACATGCGGAACAACATCGAAAAAATTAAAGTCATAGCAAGCTAGGAGCCATGGACATGACGTCTAGAGCCATAGCGGCGGCCGTGTTCGGCGCGTGCTTCTCATTCGGCGTGACATCGGCGCAGAGTGCTCCGCCTCCTTACAAGGCGCCTGAGGAAACCTCGGTTCTCGCCCCCGGACCCAATGCCGACCTCGCCCAAGTGTATTGCGGCGCTTGTCACTCCTACGAATACATCCTCACTCAGCCGCGAGGGCAAGGCTTCGGGCGGGACTTCTGGCAGGCGGAAGTCACCAAGATGATCAAGGTCTTCGGGGCCCAGATCAATGAGAAGGAGGCAAGCGCAATCGTCGACTATCTCGCGGTCACCTACAAATAGACGGTAGCGACCCGCAGGTTTTGGCCGAGTTAGCGAGCATGCTTCAATCACAAAAGCACCGCTAGGCAAACTGGGCTATTACAATCCCTGATAAGCTTCGCCTTTCCCGGATGACGGCGGCGGCGATCCGTTCGCTCCTCAAGCAAACTGCTTAGACTGGTTTAGTAAACTGCATCGTTAGCTTTTTCTGCTGGGAATGAGTAGGTGATGAGATTCTTGCGCCAAGGTGCGCCTAAACCAAGCTGCCAAGCCAATAATCTGAGCGCTTAACTGGTTTGACTCTACAATCTAACTCAATTTTTCGACACAATTTATCTGATTCCAGCCTCTCAATAGTCATCAAAACAGTTAAGCTATATCTCTGAAATCCTTGCTGTGTTGACGCCAATATCCTGGATATGGGCGCTGCCCGCAGTATGAGTAGCAGTTCTGCGAGCGTATGAGTATGTCATATCTGAGACGGCCCAAAAGTGATCTGGGCACCATCCTTCTTCACTGGCTGATCGTCTCAGCACTGTGTGGCGCCGTGCTTACCGGGCTGGCGATCGCTGCTCTCGATAACCCCGACTTGCGAATCCTGCCCTATGTCAGCTTCCTCCTTCCGGGAGAGAACGTCTGGTATCTGCACCTAGCGTTCGGGATCGCGCTCGTTGCTTCGTTTATAGCTTATGCCGTCTACATCAGACGGACCGATCTCACGGACCGCATTCGCTTTGATAAATCGCGGCTGAGGGCGCTTCTGATTGGCGGCCGGCCTCGCTGGGCATCCGTCAACGTTATCCTCTACTGGGTTCTGTTCATCGCTTTAGGCTTGGAGACTGTTGCTGGACTTCTTCTGTTCTTTGGCTGGGGAGGGAGCATCTTGACGCTCCATTTGCACGCGGTATGGGTGTTTCTTGCCTTTCCTTTCCTGCATGCCCTTGGGCATTGGCTTTACGGGGGCGAGGGGCAGTTGCTTCGAATTTTCACGCCGCAATGGCGGCTCCCGCAAAGGGCGCCGCAGCTTCTTGAAGCGCTGATTGAGCGTGTGCAGCGACTGGAGGTCCAGAATGCATCCCCGCCTGCGGTTGGCGAAGAGAGCGCTGTCACGCCGGCCCGGCTGAAAACAGCGGCCAAGCCTGCGACGGTTGCAGCTCCGCTCGCCATCGCCACGACCATCGGCGTTGGGATCGCATTTGTGAGCCCCCTGCTCGACACCCAATCGCGCCAAGTCCTAAAGATCGTGAAAATCAATGCGGCGGAGGCTCCGGTTATAGACGGTGATATCTCGGACGCAGCCTGGCGGCGTGCTTCGGCGCAAATGATCGTCACGCAGCACGGGGCGAATTTCGACGGCGGCGAGTCAAAGGTTGAAGTTCGCGCGCTCCACGACGGCGCATTCGCTTATTTCGTGTTCGCCTGGACGGACCCCACGCGCTCGCTCAAGCACATGCCGCTCGTGAAACAGGAAGGCGGATGGCGGCTCATGCGAAGCGCGTCGCCCGGCAATGAGGCAGCCCTTCACGAGGACAAATTCGCAGTTCTCCTCGCGGCGGGTGGCCCGCATCTGATCGGAAAAGGCATCCATTTCGGGCGGCAACCCATTCCCGGGAAGCCTGAGGGCGCGACAGGGCGGGGCCTCCACTACATCGCAGGCGGCTACGGCGATGTCTGGCAATGGCGCGCGTCCCATGGCGGCTTGAACGGCCGGGTAGACAATGGGCATTTCGGGCCGCCGCTTCCCGCTTCCGCAGCGCACTCAGCAGGGCGCTACCCGGGGGGCTTCGAACTGGACCCAAGTTCTCTCCCTTATCAGAACAACTTTGAGCTTCTCTCCGATCGCGAAACCTATCCCTTGGTGCGGCCGCGCCGCTTCCCGAAAAGCCGTGAAGCGCTTCTCCGCCTCCAGTCTGTGAGCCTCGACCCGGAAAGGAGCGAGGCGGAGAATTCGGCCTGGTGGCTAAAGACTGATGAAACTGAACCCTTTTCGGACGAACTGAACGAGAGGATTCCGGTTGGAACCGTCATTCCGAGCGTCCTTCTTACGCCCAAGGAAGCCGAGCGGCTCACGGATGTTATCTGAGCCGCTCGCTGGGCCAGCGGGCGCTGGTCTCTGGAGGTGAAACGCCGCCTCGACACCGGCGGCGCCTTTGATGTTGCGATCAAGACCGGGGCACTGATGTGGGTCGCCGCGTTCGATCACGCGGAAACGTGGCACACCTATCATGTGAGACCCCTTGAGTTGGAGGTGGAGTAAATGGCGAAAACGTGCACCGTGGCAGTGAATGGCCAAACCTTCAAAGCAAAGGCCGGCGACGTGCTTCTCGACGCGGCGCTGGTGAGCGGGGTTAACATCTCGCACGATTGCCGCTCGGGCGTTTGCGGATCCTGCCTCACCAAGGTCGTTCGCGGTTCCACCATCCTGGGGGAGACAGCCGTTCCCGGCATGGTGCGCGCCTGCCAGGCCCGTATCCTGTCCGACCTGGATATCGAGTCGGAGGAAGTGCCCGAGATCTCGTTTGCGGACGCTCATGTCAGAGCGCTTCGGCGCCTCGCGCCCGACGTTGTGGAAGTGACCGTGGAGCCCGAAAGGCGCCTGCGGTACCTGCCCGGGCAATATTTCAACTTCAAATTTGGCGGGTTTCCGGCTCGCAGCTACAGTCCGACGCGTCCTCTCAGTAGACGCCCGCGCCCTCAAAGTCTCACGCTCCAGATTCGCCGCCATGAACGCGGTCAGGTTTCGAGCCAGATCGGACGCGAAATTCGAGCCGGGCGCCCCGTCGCCATCGAGGGGCCTTTCGGCAGCGCCTTCTTTCGCGAAGGGAAAACCGCGCGCCTGATCCTCGTTTCGAGCGGGACTGGCTTCGCGCCCATCTGGAGCATTGCCTGCGCCGCGTTGCGTGAGAATCCCTTGCGCAAAATCCTCGTCATCGCAGGCGTGCGCACGGATGATCCGATCTATATGAGCGCAGCCCTGGAGCGGCTCGTGCGATTTCCCAATGTTCAAGTCATCGTCACGATCGGCAGGCGGCCCGGCCTGTCGGATCTGGTGCGGAGAGGCTATCCGCACGACCATCTTCCGCCCGTGGGTGCAAACGACATTATTTATGCCTGCGGCCCGGCGCAGTTGATCGAGGCTCTGGCGCCCGTCGCTGTGGCCAGTCAAGCTCAGTTCTACAGCGATCCTTTCGAGCCAGCTCAAATGAACGGCGAGCCAGTTTTCCTCGAAAGCGTGCGGCGCCTGAAGCAGTTCCTGGTTCAAGGGGGGCCATGGGGCTTGCGCTTCCAAACGGGTTCTTCGGCCTCAGCCGGGGCGTGTAACGTCTAGAGGCCCAGGCCCTTATGTCATCGGTGGGCGACAACCTGCCCTGAAAAGCGCGCCGTATCTTCGGCTCAAGGCCGAGCTGTGTGAGTAGTCTGGCTTTTTTGTAAAGGCTGACGCACGGGCGCCTGTGTTTGGAAGACGGCTTGGAATTGCCGTCTTCTGAAGCGTTGCGTTTGCCGGCCACACCCGAATGCCGCCAACGTCAAACGCCAGATCAACCCGCCTTTAATCGGAATCGATGAAAGGCAGAAAAATTGATCGATTCTAGAGTGCTAGAGCAGCTTATCCGCGTCCCAATAGACGCGGGCTGCTCTAGGCGCGCCATCGCTTTTCCTCCGCCGGAAGAGCGGGAAATAAGCTTTGCGCGTCTGTGAAAATCCGCATGTAGAATACGTGCAGCGTCATCAGGTGACGGCTTCAAATATTTGATGTAGCCTCACTTTGAGCTGGCGAAACCAGCATCATTCTCAGCGCTGGCGGGCGCCATGGCCTCTGTACTGATCGTAGAAGACCATCCGATGTTTTGCGAAGCGGTCCAAAGCGCGGTTCAGCTTGCGTTGCCGGACGCCACGATTCGCGAGGCGAGCGCGATCAAGGAACTCGCCAAAACCGCAGCAGACGGCGAAAGCTTCGATCTTATTTTGCTCGATCTCATGCTTCCGGGCGTCTCCGGCTTTGACGGCCTTCTTCTCGTTCGGTCCAAGTTCCCTCAATCACCAATTCTCATATTCTCGGCGCTCAACGATCCGAAAATCGCCGCGGAAGCGATCCGGATGGGGGCCGCGGGCTTCGTGCCGAAATCTTCGAGCAAGAAGGTGCTGTCGGAGGCCATTAGGGAAATCCACGCCGGCAACCTCTATATTCCCAAGGACATGGACCGCGAAGTCCGCGCGCTGCTCGTCGAGA
>JBAVVQ010000693.1:0-2585 GCA_049697375.1 Rhodomicrobium sp. | reverse complement strand
GAGTAGAGGAGGCCACGTACCGGTGGTCAGATCTCTGCGCTTGCTGTAAGGATTGCGCTCTATCCATGCTGCGATGACCGAGCGGTGGTACAGGCGCACAAACCCGCATTCTTCACAGGCAAGCACGAAGAGACCAAGCATGTCGGCTCGACCGATATCGTAACCGCCGAATTTGAAGCCGGGCAACGCGAAGTGCACGTCCGCCCGAGCCTCATCGATCAAATCGCACGTCTCATGCCCGCAGGACGGACATTTGCGCGATACGCCTTTGGCTTCAAAAAGCGGATGGGATCTGACAACTTGATAGGTCCAAACATGCAACTCCTCCGTGCGAACCATGCAGCGCCCGCTCGGGGCCCGCGGCCTACTGACAACTTAGGTCTTTGATATCTTTTGTCCGAGCGGCAGCTCGATTTTGCAGCGGGCCCCATCCCGTTCCAGGCGGTAATCGACGACTGCATCTGGAATCGCGGTTCGAATGAGTTTGGTGCCTGCGCCAAGCTTGTGAGGGGTCTTAATAGGTGGCCCATCGTGCTCTTTCCACTCGACGGTAACCGTTCCATCATGGGCCAGCCATCCGATGGAAACAACACCTTTGGGAGCCGACCAGGCACCGTATTTCAGTGCGTTCGTCCCCAACTCGTAGAGGACGAGACTAAGCATCGTGATCACCTGGGCGGGCAGAAAGACCCGAGCGCCGGCAGCGATGAGGCGGTCGCGGGCGGGTGCGAGAGGGTCGAGCGTTACGTCGACCACTTTCGAGAGGGAGACGTTCCCGGGCGAAAGGGTGAGGAACGATTGAGCGTTGCTTAAGGCGTTCAGGCGCCCTGTCAATGTGGCTTTTAGGTCCTTTGGGTTTGCGCCACTGTCTATGGATTGGCCAACGAGAGCATTCGCGATTTGCAACAAGTTCCGGATTCGGTGAGCCAGCTCAGCGTTCAGAACCATAAGGTGCTCGTCTCGCGCCTGAATCTGCCGATAGGCATCTTTCAGGCCGTCGGTCAATGCGAGGATGAGGGACGCCGCGAGCGAGCAAAGGACAATCGCTTCTATGCGGGCAGGCTGCGTTGCAATCCAGAAAGAACCGGCGATAGCAGAAGCCACGATATAGGCAATCGAGGCCGAAAGACTGCAGAGGAGGGTCGTGAGCACCAACAGCGGGAAAAACGTGATATAGGGCAGCGCGTTGGCGAAGGAAAACCCGATCACAACCTCGGTGAGCACTGCCGAAAGAAAGAAAAGCGCAGCCAAACCTAAATCGCCGATGAGCGAACGCGGCGGAGATGTCAACGCGAATTTGGCGAAAGCTCTGAGCTTGTCCGTTGCCATTGGCGAAAGATTCGACCTTCAGGAATATTGCTTAGGAATATGAAAATATTTCAAGCATTAAATTTTTTAATCACTTTTTTCTGGCGGATGTTTCCGTGCAGGATTAGAGAACCAGCCGCGTCGGCGGCTCGCCCCGCCGAGCACTTCGCTTGGTTACGGATCGCCATCGCCGCTCGCTCAGCGCCCGCCCGTTTCAACAGGTCACGTGAAAAAGCCCGGCCTTTTTCGCACGCGACCTGTTGAATGCACGGATAGCCTCGGGGGTGGGCTGCAACAGCACCTTGCAGCCCTTTTTCGCGAAATATGCCTCGGCTTCCGGCGATAGATGCACATTGCCCATCTGGCCCGAGCCGAGAATGAGCTGCTCGCATCCCTTCTCGAAGACGAACTTTGCTTCATCTTTCGAGAGCACGTGCGAGGTGCCGTAGTACTTCTTGGATAGCTTCTTTTTCCGCTTCACCACTTCGCCGGAAAGGCGAATGATTACGTCATGCTCATAGGTCGTTCCGTCGATGGTGATGGTGCCGAATGAGGTGCTCTCGATCTTCATGGCCTGATCCTCGTTTCCGCCCTCAGCTCAAGCTTCTGGGTCCGCCCGGCACACGAGGCCCGCTCAGATGGAGGTCGCCGACCCGGCCGCGCCTGCAGCCCACCGGAGCGCCGCACACGCGCGCCTCGCACTATTGTTCGGCGCACAGGCTTGCCGATAATATCGTCATAGGCGCGATTTTTGGCAATGATGACCCGATTGTGGTTGTAGCGCGGGTTTTGACCCGTCTCAATGGCGGCCAAGGCTCTGAAATTCCTCGTCGTTCGCGCAGGCAAGTGCGTTTCACTTACGCCGGTGATCTCGATGCTTTCGATGCAGGCTTAGCGTTGCGGATGGCTTCGTTGTATTGGATCTCGTTGAGCGAGTCGAAGTCCATAGGCGTTAAATCTGTGAGACCTGCTCGCGGCGTCGTTGTGGAATTGTTGGCTGGGGAGTTTTATTGGGACGTTGCTGCGGTTGGGTCGGTTTTCGAGGTTGCGATATGTGCAGCGATGGGAACGCTGGAGGTTGCGCCGGAGTAGGTGTAGGCGGAGGTATTGTAGATGTATGAGCCGTCGGTGGCGACACACTCGGCGTGCCTCTCGAAATGGGAGAACCCCAAGAGGGCGAATGAGAAATTTCCACGTTCCCATCAGCAGCTCAGACGGCCTCTTTCATTCTTTCCAGAGCTATGACTTTAAAGCATACATACTATGCAATGGTGCAT
>JBAVVQ010000692.1:0-2349 GCA_049697375.1 Rhodomicrobium sp. | reverse complement strand
GTGGAAATCCGCTGCCGCACGTTCCGGGCGGTCGGGGACTTGACGTTCCAGATAGGGGTGAGGACTTTCAGAATGTCGGGAGTAGCGATATAGCTGACCGGCATATCCCCGATGATGGGGAAGGCGTAATCCCGCAACGTGTTGATCCATTGGTCGACATGCTTGCCGTTGCTCCAACCTTGGGCCCTCTGCCGGTGCACTTGCTCGGCCGCATCCTTAAAGGTCGGAATGCCTGGCATGGCAAAGCGCTTCTTCTTATCGGCGACAGGATCGATACCGCGATAGGCCTTGGCGCGATAGATGGCGGCCACCTCGCGCGCGTCGGAAAGCGAAACTTTATGCAAAGGGCCCAGCCCGAAATCGCGGCGCTTGCCGTTGACAGTGAGACGCAGGGCCCAGCGCTTGCGGCCATTCGGGTCGATCTCGAGATAGAGGCCGCCGCCATCGCCATGCCAGCCAGGCGCTGCAAGATGTTTGATAGCTGCGACCGAGAGACGGTTGAGGCCTTGAGGCTGTCTTTTCCTCATGTTCGCCAATGCCCGAAATAAGGTTGAGGTTCGCGCCCCAACCTTTTACCCCATGTTTTTCCCCACGGCAATGCTTGCGTTGTCAGGATATATCGGGTGCTGAAAGGTTCACTCTGAGCCCTTGTATGTGAGGAATTCATAATGCAGAATCAGGAAGATAAGACAAAGATCAGGTGCTCACTGGTTCTTCTGCGCTCTGATGGGTTATTGCTTGAACAGGCGGACACCGCATCCGCCATTACGGTCTCTTCGCCAATACCGGCCGCGCCGCCAACATCGCTCGGCTGCGCGAGTTTCTCGGCTCGATACCGGCATCTGCAGAGGCAAGCGCAAGTCTCAGTCAAGACGAGCCAGCAGAGACCGTCTTGCCGCCATGCCCTTGCTGCGGTGGGCGCATGATCGTCATCGAGTTTTTCGAGCGGGGAATGCAGCCGCGATACCGGCAGCCTTCCCCGCCTATCATCCGGATCGATACGTCATGAGCTGGAACGTATTGCTGGAGCACACTATGCCGTCTTACTGGCCGCTCACAAGCCATAAAGCCAACCCTTTGCCTCCGCTGGCAGCCAGCCGCGAAAACAACTGCCCAAATGCAGCCGGTCGCGGCGGCCTCTAAAGCAAAGCTGCGCCAACCCCTGCATCCAGCTTGCCGCAATCCAGGAAAACGCGTGTGTCGCTGACGGATGCGGATGCCGTGTCGCTTAAATCCCCATAGGTCACAGACGCTTCCCGCGGTTTCCTTCTTCGAGGGCTTTCAGACGCCGGCCGGGCCGGAGAAGACCCGCGCGCATTCATGCGGCCGCCATCTGAAACCCATTACGTAAGCGGGCATGGCGGTCCAAAAGTTTTGCGGCGGCTTGACCTTCAGGTGCGGAAGTCGATTTAAGCGCCAAGGCCGGGCAGCACCGCTTACGATGCTCAGGCTCACTCCTGACCCTTGGGTACACTCACCAAATGCGGATTCCCTTTGGGCGTATCGGGCGCGACGTATGCCGAGCTTCTGCCGTTCCGCTTCGCCGATGGCCCAGCGGCGAGGCAGCATTGACCGGCGGCTTGAGGCCATGGAGCGCCACATAGCCGCGAAGACATAGCGGTTGTCCTGTTCGCTGGCCATGGCGCGGTCATGGACGGCCAGTCTGATATCCGAAGAGAAATGCTAAAACTCCCGTGCCATGGCCGGGTGCTGGTTCTCCACGACGCCTGCCGCTCCGCCGGGCTGATTGATGGCGCGCCGGGCCCGAGTCTCCTGAGTCAAGACGGCCATGCACAATCGCGGTCCCGGTCTGCCATTCGCCGCCGCTGGTTGCGGCGATGGCGTTCACGCCGCGGTCGCTGCTGGGCATCGGATCGGCGGATGCGGCCAGGGCGATGGCGTTCCCGTCATGATCGCTCTTAGACCTCGGATCGGCGGACGCGGCCAGGGCGATGGCGTTCCCGTCGCGATCGCCGCTGGACATCGGATCGATGGACGAGGCAGCCAAGCAAACGAAAGCCATCGTCAAGACGGCAACAAGAGCCTTTCTGACCGGCCTCGCGGGAAGACAGGAGTCGAAAGTGGTGACGCTAACAACCGCCAGCATGGCCGCAAGCCCCTGACTTCCGCCAATCCCGTTGAAAACATGAGCGAAATATAACATCAGAAGTCCAGAAACGGCGCCCGCTATGGCGAGTTTTGGCGGCCCGCATAGGTGGGGTCTCGTCATGCTGACGAACAAGCCGGTGTAAAATGCTGCTGGCGCCAGACTAAGGTCCTCGAAGAAAAGCTTGCAGAGCAAGCTGGCGCTCAAACTTAGGAGCGCTGTCAAACCGGTCAGATTATACA
>JBAVVQ010000691.1:0-6428 GCA_049697375.1 Rhodomicrobium sp. | reverse complement strand
TGATCGCGAAGCTGGAGGCAGCCAGCCGGGCCTGAAACATCAGGCGGGCGCTGTGCGATTGCCTCCCGCGCCTGCGCCTGCACCTCCTCCAGAGACGCGCCCCGCAAAGCCGATGCTCTCGCGATGCAGTAGAGCTGCCGGAACTTGCGATTACATAGTATGAGCCGATTTTCACCGTCCCAGACCGCAGTAGAGATCGGGAGCGATTCCAGTATTCTCGTCAAGCGCGCCGCAAGGTCTTCCCCTGACGAAGCAGCCGAAGGGCCGGAAGGTAACAGAACGCCTCCAAACACAGGAAGACCCGATCTTGCGTCCCGGCTGATCTTTCCCTTCAAGGCGAACGCTTTCCAGCCGCCATTCGCGTCCTTGAGCCGGATCGGCCAGCATACGTGCTGCTCGGATGTCCGCAGCGTGTGTGAAATCGCGTTATAGAGAGCGTCTTCCGGGTGAAGATAGGAGCGGAAATCGCGAAAGCTGGACGGAACCTGATGTGGCGAAATGCCAAGGAAACGCGCTGCGTTTCCGGTCCACATCAAATCGCCATTCACCAGCTCCCAGCGAAGCACGATGCCGCCGGCTGACTCGATGGCTTCGTTATGCTCGGCGAGCAATCGCTCGGCGTCTTTCGCTTTCCGTGACGAGCGCTGCATCTGCGAAGCAGCGGCAAGGAGCGAAATCGCGGCCATAAGCAAAAATGCGAAAGTTTCTGGATGGCCGGGTGCTGCGCCAAGAACGATCGGCGCAAGAAGAAGCCCGGCCAACCCAACCCCAATCACAGCGAAGACATGCTGTGGCGGGAGGTCTCCGAGCGATGCACCCCCGCGCAATCCGCGAATGAATGAAAACGCACCCCACCTATAACCCGCTCGCGCAGGACCGGTATCGGAGTAAGAGTCGTGAATGGCGTCGAGGGCCATATCTTCCCGCCGGCAGAATTAACCCAGATAAGCGAGTTCTTAAACTCCCCTTGTTCGGTTAACAAAGCCTCTATTTTGGCGAGATATGCCGGTCGCAAGATTAATATTATTCAATGACCTCCGTAGCCTTTGATTTAGCGCAAATTGTGCTCAGGCGGCGCCCGCGCCCGCGATTTTCGATGCGATCTCGAACACATCGGAGGAAAGGCTCTTTTTCGCGAGCACGCGCTTGAGAGCGGCCAGAGCGAGCGCGCGCCGCTTCGGTTCGAAGATGCGCCAGCTTTCGAAGGCGCTGACGAGTCTCGATGCGATCTGCGGATTGAAGCCGTCGATGTCGATAACGGCGCTTGCGACGAATTCGTAGCCCGCCCCGCTCGCATCGTTGAAGCGAACCTGATTGCCGTGGGCGAATGCGCCGTGGACGGATCGCACCCTGTTTGGATTTTTGAGCGAGAACAGCGGGTCCGCCGTGAGTTCCTGCACGCGCTTCAGGGTATCCGGGCTCGGGGAGGTCGCCTGCAAGGCGAACCACTTGTTCATCACAAGGGGCTCGATCTTCCAACGCCGGTAGAAGCGCTGGAGAGCCTGGTCGTAAGCGTCCCCGCCGACGGTGGACAGGATCGACAGCGCGCCCATGGCCTCGGTCATGTTCGTCGCCGTACGAGCCTGCTCCTTGGCTTTCGCAATGCCGAAGCGGCTCTTGCCGGCCGCCAGAAGACTCAAGCAAGCCTGCCGAAGCGCGCGTTTGCCCGCGCTTTCCGCGTCGGGGCGATAGGGTTCTTCAGGCGCGCTTCGCTCGTAAACGGCTTCGAGGATGCTTCGAAGGCTTCGGCCGAATGCCGATCGAAGATTTTCCCGGGCGAGGTGGATTGCTTCGGGGTCGACATTTTCGCCTATCGCCTGCGCGACGTCGGACTCCGATGGAAGGGCCAGGAACGCGGCCCTGTAGGCGTGTTCCAGGCTGTCGTCATCCGCGACGGCACCAACTGCCTGCACGAAGCGCGCGTTCACGCGCGGCTCGGAACCGCCCGCGATCGCTTTCGCCATGTCCGCGATGTGCTTGAGCGCGAAGCCTTGCGCCGTTTGCCAGCGGTTGAAGAGGTCGCTGTCCGAGCGGATGAGCGTCAGCATCTCGCGGTCGCTGGCCGAGGCGTTGAGCTTAACGGGCGCGGAGAAATCGCGCAGAACGGAGAGCACGGGACGCTCGCCGACATCTTCGAATGTGAAGACTTCTTTCTTTTTCCGGAGCATGACCAAGCCGTCCCGGAGAGGCTTGCCATTCTCGTTCAGCGGCAGGTCTTCGCCGTTGCCGCCGACCAGTCCGAGCCGTACCGGGATTGGAACAGGCTTTCTTTTCGCGCCGTCAGGGATGGTAGAGTAGGACTGGCTCAGAGTGAGACGCGCCGATTTGGCGGCCTGCGAATAGGTCATGCGCGCGTCGAGACCGGGCGTGCCCGCCTGATTGTACCAGAGCAGGAATTCTGTGAGGTCGGTCTTGTTGGCGTCGCCGAGCGCCGAGATGAAATCCTCGACGGTCACCGCCTGGCCATCGTGCCGCTCGAAATAGAGATCGAGGCCCCGCCGGAACCCTTCCTTCCCGAGCACGGTTTGCAGCATCCGGCAGAGTTCCGCCCCCTTGTTGTAGACGGTTCGCGTGTAGAAGTTATTGATTTCAATGAAGAATGCGGGGCGCACCGGATGAGCGAGCGGGCCTGCATCTTCCGGGAACTGAGCGCTCTTGAGGAATCGGACTTCCTGGATGCGCTTAACGACCGCGGAACGGACATCGGCGCTGAATTCCTGGTCGCGGAAGACCGTCAGGCCCTCTTTGAGACAGAGCTGGAACCAATCGCGGCAGGTGACGCGGTTGCCCGTCCAGTTGTGAAAATATTCGTGCGCGATCACCGCCTCGATATTCTCATAATCGGCGTCGGTCGCGGTTTCGGGCCGGGCCAGGATCAGGGCGTCGTTGAAGACGTTCAGCCCTTTGTTCTCCATTGCGCCCATGTTGAAGTCGGATACGGCCACGATCATAAACGTGTCGAGATCGTATTCCAGGCCGAAGCGCTCTTCGTCCCATGTCATGGCGCGCTTGAGCGATTCCATCGCCCAGGCGCAGCGCTCTTCCTTCCCGGGCTCGACATAGATGCGCAAGTCCACCTTGCGGCCCGAGCGCGTCGTGAAGCTGTCCTCCACCATGCCGAGCTTTCCGGCGACCAGCGCGAAGAGATAGGACGGCTTCGGGAAGGGGTCTTCCCATATCGCGAAGTGACGCTCGCCTGGGGCTTCGCCGCTCTCGATGAGGTTGCCATTCGAAAGCAGGACCGGCGCTTCCTTCTTATCCGCTTCGAGGCGCACCCGGAACTTCGACAAGACGTCGGGACGGTCGAGGTAATAGGTGATGCGCCGGAAGCCTTCGGCCTCGCATTGCGTGCAATAGACGCCTTGCGAGCGGTAAAGACCTGACAGCGCCTTGTTCGCTTCGGGATCGCAAATCGTCTCGATCTCCAGCGTGAAGGGCGCGGATGGCACAGCGTTGATTGTCAGATCCTTGTCGGTGAGGACATATTTCGATGCGGGCAATTCCTGTCCGTCGAGCGTCACCCGGACAAGCTCCAATAATTCACCGTCAAGCTTGAGCGGCTGCGCCTTGCCCTTTGCATTCGGGTTCGGACTGAGCGAAAGCCTGGCCTTCACGGTCGTCTGCGAAGGGGTCAAGGCGACATCGAGCTCGGTGTTCGAGATCAGGTATGGCGGCGGTGCATAGTCTTTGAGAAAAATCGTTCGAGGCAGATCTGTTTTCATTCTTTTGTCCTCAATCACGACGCTTGACTAAACCGGGCCGAACTTTGTGCAAAGGTAATTTTTCGGCCCTATGCCTGCTGCGGATACGCGTTGCGGGGAGCGATCGTGACCCAGCGGCGAGTTGACAGAACTGCCTTTATAGGGGCCGAAAAGCCCAACGCAACCCTATCCCGATCTTTTGAAATTCCTTGACCGTAGCCGGCGACATAGAAGACCTTGCATTCGCGGAACTTTGAATCGGCGGCTTCATGGAGAAACAGGTCACGCGGATCCTGGGGCTGGACCCCGGCCTCTGCAATCTCGGCTGGGGCGTCGTCGACTGGGATGGCGCGCGTCTTTCTTTCGTGGCTTGCGGCACAATCAAGCCGGATGCGGACGCGCCGATGGGACAAAGGCTTGCGGCTCTCTTTGCAGGCATCGAGGAGGTTGTGCAGCGCTGGCGGCCTACGGAGGCCGGAGTCGAGGAGACCTTCGTGAATGTGAATGCCCGTTCTGCTTTGAAGCTCGGGCAGGCCCGCGGCATCGCGCTCCTTGTGCCGGCGCGCCTCGGATTGGAGGTCGCGGAATATGCGCCAAATTCGGTCAAGAAGACGGTGACGGGCACGGGCCACGCCGAGAAGGCGCAGATCCGGGCCATGATCCGCTATCTCCTGCCGAAGGCGAACCCGGAGACAGCCGACGCCGCAGACGCGCTTGCGGTCGCGATCACCCATGCGCATCACAGGCGCGCCCGCGCGCTGAGAGCGCTCGTGTAGAGCGCATTATTCTTTCAACGGATTCGCTGAGGAAAATTGTAACTGAAGCCCTGCTGGAACATATAGAGAACATTATAGTAAGAGAGGAGAACGGTCCGAATAAATACTTGTTGTTTGGGAACGCCAAGCGGAACATCAGGCGGCTTTAATTGCGGTTTTGGACAGTTTTCTCCTTGACCTGGCTAAAACGTGCTTGTGAATAACCGCCCGCGTGAATCAGTAACATGGCCCGACTCGGGCTAGATTCCTGCCATGATCGGAAAACTTCGAGGGTTGATCGACGCGGTCGGCGCGGATCACGCCATCATCGATGTCGGTGGCGTCGGCTACGAAGTCGCCTGCTCCTCGCGTACATTGTCGGCGCTGCCAGCTCCGGGCGAGGCCGTTACGCTCTCCATCGAGACGCATGTGCGCGAAGACGCCATCAAGCTTTACGGCTTTTTGACCGAAGCCGAGCGCGGCTGGTTCCGTCTCCTGCAAAGCGTGCAAGGCGTCGGCGCGAAGGTCGCGCTGTCGATCCTCAGCACGCTCGATGTGGGCCACCTCGCCAATGCCATCGCGCTTCAGGACAAAAGCATGGTCACGCGCGCGCCGGGCGTCGGCCCGAAGGTTGCGCTTCGCATTGTGAATGAACTCAAAGACAAGGCGCCTCCCCTCGCGCTTGTGACCACCCAGGTCATCGGACAGGCCCCTTCGCAAACCGTCAAGGGCGGCGGCATTGCGCCCTCCCCGGCCGCGGAGGCCGTATCGGCGCTTCTCAATCTTGGTTACGCGCCGCTCCAGGCTAACGCCGCGATCTCTGCGGCCATGGCCAAGGCTGGCGAGACCGCTCGCACCGAGGACCTCATCCGCCTCGGCTTGAAAGAACTCGCCCGGTGACATTTACCCAAGAGTTGTCAAGCGATTTATAAATATTTTTTTGCGAGTTTGAGCTTGCAGGCCCAAGCTCTTCAAGTTCTTCCGCTCAAGACTACATCTCAGGGCCGGATCGGTTCTTGTCTTCCCTTGAAAGAAGAGGCCGATCTGTTCAGGAGGCATGCATGGCCCCGCGGTCTCCACGCGATGTCATCGAGTACTTCGACGATAACTCAGAACACGAAGACGAAACTGCGTTTTTTCCTGTTCGCCCAGATGGCCCGCCGGACTCGTGGTCGTTCTTTTGGGGTGGCATCCTGATCGGCCTTGCGGGAGCTGGCCTTGTCACTCTTGCGCATTGGCTTGCGGGGTTGCTGATCTTCGCCGGATACGGAATGACGGCTGCATCCCTGCGGGGCAGCCGCACCAGGTTTGCCCGAGCTTTAGGCTTCGGATACGCTCTTCTGGCCTGCGTGGGCGCGGCGATGCTCCTTGGCACAATGTTTTTTCCGAACGTCACAGCGTCCGTGATCGCCGCTGCCGCCGCCCATCACGTCATCTTCATTTCGCTGGCGACTTTGGCTTGGCCGATCGCGCTTCTGAAATACGTGTTTGAATTAGCAACGCGCCGAAATCACCCCCGGCGGCGCCTCGCCGAAGGGTCGTGCGAGAGATGCGGACGCTGATCGCTGGCAGGTCGTCATCCCCACGCGAAGCGCGAGCCGGGACCGCATAAAGCCACGCGCTCCAATGTGTTACGATCCCGATAAGGCTTCGCCTTTCCGGGACTTGATTACCCGAATGTTTCCGCTGCGCGCAGGGTTGCATAAGGTTTCGGCGCGGTCGCCGCAGCGGCTTTGACCAGCGCCGGAATTATATTCGGAAGATTGAAACGGCGGTTGAAGCGGTATTCGCAGGCGGCAAGATAGCGGCCGGCGCGCCGCTGGCGAATGGCCCGGCAGGTTCCGCTGATGGCGCCCTTGATATTGGCAAGGCAGGTGTTGACCCATTTGAAGCGCGGATCGACGCTCCGTCGCGAGGCCCTGCCGCGCTTGATCGCGGTGTGGGTCATACCCGCCTCTGCAAGACTTTCAAA
>JBAVVQ010000690.1:0-5940 GCA_049697375.1 Rhodomicrobium sp. | reverse complement strand
GCGCCTCGATGGTGCCGCGCTCCCATTCGCGGGCGACCACGAGCGCGGTCAGGAGAGATCCTATCATCATCAGAATGAGCGCGATGGAGCCGGGCACGAGGAAGCGGCGGCTTTCAAGCTCGGGATTGAACCAGACGCGCGGCTCGGTCGAGATCAACGGCTTAGCCTGGAGGCCGCTGCTCAGCGCGCGCTGGGAGAGCCAGGTCTGCCACGCGCCCTGCACATAGCCGTTGACGAGGCTTGCGGTGTTCGGATCGGTGCCGTCGGTGATAATCTGCACCCCCGCCGTGTCGCCGCGCGAGATGCGCTGGGTGAAGTCGCCTGCCAGAATGATGACGCCTTCGATGCGCGAGGCTGTCAGGTCATCGAGGAAAGCGCGGCGGTCATGCGCAACGCGAACCTGGAAAAACGGCGTGTTCGCGAGCGACGCCTCGAACATTTCCGTCTCTGGGTTGGGGTTCTCGATCACGACGCCGATGCGCATGTTCGTCACGTCGAAGGAGACGCCAAAACCGAACAGGAAAAGCAGGAGCAGAGGAAGCACGACCGCCACGACAAGGCTGCTCGGATCACGGAGAATCTGCAGCATTTCCTTGCGGATGAGCGCGCGCATGCGGCGCAGGCCGCCGCCTACGTCGCGAGCCGCGGCTTCGGGGCGCGCGTTGCTTTCAGGCGCTTCGGGCTTCTTGACGACTGAGGGCCGCGGCGCGGGACGGGTCCTCTCAAGCGTTTCTAAGTCGCTCATGCTGCCTCCCGCCTGTCCTGGGCTTCGATCAGCACGATAAACGCGTCTTCAAGTGTCGGGCTGGGCAACGCCGGCGTCCGCACGCTCGCCTGCAAGGCGTCTGGCGTGTCGATGGCGATGCACTTGCCACGATAGATCAGCGCCACCCGGTCACAATACTCGGCCTCGTCCATGAAGTGGGTCGTCACCATCACGGTCACGCCGGTTGCGATCATGGAATTGATGTAGCCCCAAAATTCGCGCCGTGTGATCGGGTCGACGCCGGATGTGGGCTCGTCGAGGAAGAGAACGGGCGGGTTGTGAAGGATCGCGCAGGACAGCGCGAGCCGCTGCTTGAAGCCGAGCGGTAGCGTGCCCGCGTTTACGCCAAGATGCGGGCCAAGATCGAAAGCCGCCACAACGCGGTCGATGGCGTCGCGCTTCTTCGCGCCCCACAGCCCGTAGGCGCCGCCGAAAAAGTCGAGGTTCTGGCGCACGCTGAGATCGCCATAGAGGGAGAACTTCTGCGCCATGTAGCCGAGCCGTCCGCGCGCGGCGGAGGGGGCGCGGTAAAGGTCATAGCCATCGACCAGCGCCGTTCCCCCGGTCGGGCGCAAAAGGCCGCACATCATCTTGAAGGTGGTGGACTTCCCCGCCCCGTTCGGGCCGAGCAGACCGAAAATCTCGCCGCGCTTGATGCTGAAGGAGATGTGGTCGGCGGCGGTGAAGTCTCCGAACTTTTTCGTCAGGTTAACGGCTTCGACCGCAGCGCTTTCTTTGCTGGCCGCCTGCCGGGCCGCCTTCACATCAAGGGTGCGCTTGGGCTGGCCGCCGAGCATGGCCACGAAGGCATCCTCGAAGCGGGGCTTCGCGGGCTCGATCTTGATGGGCTCGGCGCTCTCCAGTTCTTGCCGCGTTGGCGCAGGCGCGCCCTCTTTGACAACGAGGCGCACCGAGTCGCCTTGCAGCACGCCATCGATAATTTCGGGCCTCGAAAGCGCATGCGTGAGCAGCGTCCGCCGCTCCTTCCCAGCGCCTTCGACCAGGAAGACCCGGTCTCCGATATGCGCCGTCATCGCCTTCGGGTCGCCCTTATAAAGAAGACCGCCATTGTTGAGGACGATAACCTCGGCGCAATTTTCGGCCTCATCGAGATAGGCGGTGGTCCAGACGACAGCGACGCCGTCATGCGTCAGAGCGTGGACCATGCGCCACAACTCACGCCGGGAGATTGGGTCCACCCCCACGCTCGGCTCATCGAGCAGCAGAAGCCTCGGCGACTTCAGCATGGCGCAGGCGAGGCCCAGCTTCTGCTTCATGCCGCCGGAGAGATTTCCCGCGAGCCGGCTCGTGAAGCGAGCAAGATCGGTGAAGGTAAGCAAGCGCTCGAAGGCCTCGGATCGCGCTTGGCCGACAACGCCGCGCAGATCCGCGTAGAGAGTGAGGTTCTCGAGCACAGTCAGGTCATCGTAGAGCCCAAAACGCTGGGGCATGTAGCCGATCGCGTGGTGCAGCGCGATGCTGTCCTTGATGGTGTCGTAGCCGCACACCGTAAGGCTGCCTTCGGTCGGGACGAGCAGCCCCGCCATGAGGCGCATCAGGGTCGTTTTGCCAGCGCCATCCGGCCCCGCCACGCCCGTGACCTGCCCGCATTTGATCGAAAAACTGATCGCGTCGAGCGCGGGCGGCGCATCTGGCGTGAAGCGCTTTGTCAGCTCGTGAACAATGGCGACCGCTTCGCCAGTCATGGCGTCCTACTCGCAACCGGGGTTCTCTCAGGCGCAGGCTGAAGGTCGATAGTGACGGGCATGCCCTGGCGCAATTCATCCGCGGTGCCGTCCACGATCACGCGGATACGGTAGACAAGCGCCGTCCTTAGCTCCGTCGTCTCCACCGTCTTCGGGGTGAACTCCGCGGCGGTGGATATGAAGCCCACCCTGCCCCTGTAGACCTTGCCGCCCGGCGTGTCGGTGTGCACGCTCACCTCCATCCCGGGCTTGATGCGACCGAGATCGGGCTCGGAGACATAGGTGCGGACCCAGACCGGCGACGTGAGGCTCAGGACATAGACGGTTTCACCCGCCTGAACGATGGCCCCCGCCTCGCGCACGCGGCTCAAGACTGTACCATCGCTCGGCGCGATCAGATCGGCGTCGGTCAGCTGCCGCTCGGCCGTCTGCAAGTTGGCCTTGCGCTCGTCGAATTGCGCCTTGGCGAGTGCGATGTCCTCGGTGCGGAAGCCAATCTCCTGCAGCCGCAGAGCTTCGCGCGCTGAGTTCAGTGCGGCTTGGCCCTGACGCTCGGCGGCCGATGCATCGTCAAAGGCTTTTTGCGATCCAGCCGGCGACTTCAAAAGGGCTTCGGCGCGGCTCCTCGTGATTTTGGCGTTCGCCAGCGTCGCTTCCCGCTCCGCGACTAAGGCCTTGGCCTGCGCGATTTCTTCCGGCCGGTTGCCGGCCTTCAGCTTAGTATAGTTGGCCTCCGACTGACCGAGCTGCGCGCGCATTTGGGCGAGCGTGTCCTCGAAATAGATCTTTTCGAGCGACGCCAGCACCTGGCCGGTGCGCACGCGGTCACCCTCATCGACATTCAAGATCTCAATGCGGCCCGCAACCTTGAACCCGAGATTGACCTGCCGCACCTCGACATTGCCTTGCAAGACCAGGTCCCCATTGCCAGCATGCCGGGTTTTGTACCACCAGGCGCCGGCTAAACCGCCCGCGACAAGCAGGGCAATGAGGATCGCTTTTGGGGAGCGCTTCATTTGGAAGTTTCCTCATCCTTCAGGCCGAGCATCAGCTTACGATGGCATTCGATCATGGCGTTCACGTCGAGCGGGTCGAAGCGCGAGAATAGCGACCGCCAGACGACGGCGGTCAGAAGAGGCGCGAAAAACAGCTGCGGAAACCTGGCCATGGCGTCTGAGGGAAGCTCGCCGCGCTCATAGCCGCGCGAAGCGATGGCGCGGATGATCTCGCGGCCCTTGCTGATGACTTCGCGATGGTAGAACTCGGCGATCTTCGGAAAACGAGGCCCTTCAGCAATGATCAGCCGAAGCAGCCGCTCGCGGCTCGTTCCGATGATTTCGGTTTGAAAAACCGTCAGGATGCCTTCAAGAGCAGCGCTTGAAGGCAGTGTCTGGTCCGCCGAAAGAGCCTGGATTCGCTCGAGAACGGGGCTTACGAGCCCCTGGAGAAGCGCCTCGAACAGCGCTTCCTTGTCGGGGAAGTACAGATAAAGGGTGCCCTTCGCGACACCGGCCTTCTGCGCGACATCATCGAGCCTCGCAGCAGCAAAGCCGTTCTCGGCAAACACATCAAGGGCCGCAGCGAGGATTGCCGCGCGGCGCTCATCCTGTGACGGCCGCCTTCTCTCGTTAAGTTCCGGGGCGCCCCTCTTTGGGGCGGGCTGCTCTTTCGTCGCCAGCTTCAGCATCATCACGCCCATAAAGAATGACTGACCAGCCAGTCACTCTAAACCGATAAGGAACGGGCGCAAGGGAAATCGTCTTGTGATGGACGGGACAGGGACCGATATCCAAGGCGGTGATTAAGCTTTTCCACCGCTTTCAGCGGCATGTTCGATGCAAGAGCCTTACTGATGGATGCGAAGCCAATGGATGTTTTGCAGGCGGCCGACGACGCGCAGAACGAAGCCGGGACGAAACGCGGCGCGATAAGAGCCGCCTATCGCACGCCCGAACCGGCTTGCGTTCCCCATCTGATAGAAGCCGCGCAGCTCGATCCTACCTTGTCGGCCAAGGTTGAGAGGCTGGCTTACGACCTTGTCTCGAAAATGCGGGCCGAGCGCGGCCACGCTTTCGGCGTCGAAGCGTTGATGAAGGAATTCTCCCTCTCGACGCCCGAGGGCGTGGCGCTGATGTGCCTTGCCGAGTCCCTTTTGCGCATCCCGGACAATGAGACGCGCGACCGGCTGATCCGCGACAAGCTCAGCCACGGCGACTGGGGCGCGCATGTTGGCGCAAGCCCTTCCTGGTTCGTCAATGCGTCGGCCTGGGGATTACTGATCACCGGCAAGCTTGTGGGCACAAGCAGCGAGCAAGGAATCGCGGCTTCTCTGAGCCGCGCCCTGGCTCGCGGAGGGGAGCCTGTCATCCGCAAAGCGATGGACCTTGCCATACGGCTTCTCGGACGGCAGTTCGTGACCGGCAAGACGATCGAGGAAGCGCTGGAACACGCCCGGCCCCTGGAAGATCGCGGATTTCTCTATTCCTTCGATATGCTGGGCGAGGCCGCGCTCACCGAACCAGATGCCGCCAGTTACATGGATGCTTATGAGCATGCAATCGAGGCGCTCGGCGGCGCGGGCGGCGAGGACAACATTTATGAGACGGCCGGCATTTCGGTAAAGCTTTCGGCGCTTCACCCCCGCTACAGCTACGCGCAGATCGAGCGCATCAAAACCGAGCTCTATCCGAGGCTGCGCAAGCTCGCTCTGCTTTCCATTCGGCAGGGCATCGGCTTCAATATCGATGCGGAGGAGGCGGACAGGCTTGAGCCGTCGCTCGATCTTTTCGAAATGCTCGCGAATGACAGCGCGCTTGGGCGCTGGCAGGGGCTTGGTTTCGTCGTGCAAGCTTATCAAAAGCGCGCGCCTTTCGTGATCGACTACCTGATCGATCTCGCCGAGCGGACAAAGCGGCGCCTCATGATCCGGCTTGTGAAGGGCGCGTATTGGGACAGCGAAATCAAGCGCGCCCAGGTCGATGGGTTGAGCGGCTACCCGGTTTATACGCACAAGTCCTATACCGACGTCTGCTACCTCGCCTGCGCCAAGCGCCTGCTCGCGCGCCACGACGCCGTTTTCCCCCAGTTTGCGACGCATAACGCTCACACGCTCGCGGCCATCTATCACATGGCCGGACCGGACTTCCGCGTCGGCGATTACGAGTTCCAGTGCCTGCATGGCATGGGCGAGACGCTTTATGGCCACGTGGTCGGCGCTAAAAACCCCAATCGGCCCTGCCGCATCTACGCGCCCGTCGGGACACATGAGACATTGCTCGCCTATCTCGTCCGGCGGCTCTTGGAGAACGGCGCCAATACGTCCTTCGTCCATCAACTTGTGGACGAAAGAATTCCCATTGAGGAGCTGATCGCCGATCCGGTCGCCGAGGCAAGGCGTCTTGCCGGCGCGCCGCATCCGCAGATCGTCCTGCCGCGCGATTTGTTCGGCGCGGAGCGGAAGAACTCGAA
>JBAVVQ010000689.1:0-5204 GCA_049697375.1 Rhodomicrobium sp. | reverse complement strand
GCTCCACTGAACGCGGTTGAGATAGCCGTAAACATAAATCTTCAGCATCACCGCGGGATGATAGGCTGGCCTTCCCGTCTCCTCGGGATAGACGGCGCTAAAACCAAGCTCGCGGAGATCAAGCTGATCGACAAAAAAGTCGATCACCCGAACAGGGTTGTCCTCCGCAACATAGTCTTCCAGTTGAGCCGGAAACATCGTTGCCTGACCACGATCCGCTCCCCTTATGAAGCCGCTCATCAAATCCCCCGCATCTTCGCAGGCAGATTCTTAAGCAGAATCAGCATCCCGAAAAGGACTTTTCACACAACCTCGGCCGTTTGCAGACATCGAGCCGAATCGGATTAAGAGATGCTGTTGGTTTCCAGTAGTTGTTCTATGCAGACGATGAATTCTTCTGCGTTAGCGATGGCCGCTTTGGCCCGAACCAGCGGCACCTCGGAATCTGGCCCCATTTCATAATCGGCAACTGCCTTCAAATTGTATGCTTGCGGCAGGAAACGACGGACATCCAGATTGATTCGGGGTTCATCTTTTGCCAGCCGGTTGAATTCCGTGTGGACCCCTTGGTGGCTCTTGGCGACCTTCCCCGTCCGCTCGAAGATAAATGCTTGAGCCGAGTGAAATGCGCAAAGATAGGCATTCCGCCCGGCATCATTGCCGAGGCCAACGCCGAAATTGACCCGAGCATAGCCAAGGCATTGCCGCGCTTTGCGAAGATAGCCGGATGCTTCCGGAGTCACAGGTCAATTCCCTCCCGGCGAACCTCGTGCATCAATGGCGTGCGATCCCGATAGGTTCCGGCAGGGTAAGGCATTGCGTGAATGAACGCGCCGGTTTGGTCCATGATTTCCGTGGCAATGTTGGCGATCCGATCAGCTTCGCCCCACCGATCATCAAGGGCCTTCAAGAAAACAGCCACGTCGTAATCCGAATCCGACCGCGCCTCACCCCGCGCCCGCGAGCCAAATAGCACCACTCGCTCAATCCGGTCTCCGTAAAGGGCGCTTAGCGCGTCACGAAATTGCAAAAGCACGGAATCCAAACGAGCCATGTCGCTGACCTTACCGCAAGTCAAGCTAACGGTGAAGAAGTCCATCCCGCGTTCATGCACCGAGCCAGACCTTTTGGGCGATCATAACCTTGATTTTGTGGTCGGCAAAAGTCGCGTTTGGTCAAGGGCGGGCTTCGTAAGGATCTCATTATCCATACAGGCGATACCCTTCCCGGCTATTTTAGCCCCGCCGCAGGGCCGAGTCCGGTTCTGGAAGTGCAGCGCCCCACATATGCTCACAACGAGACTTTACCTTCACGACCCCAAGCAGATGAATATACCCCTTCTGCTGCTGCCTGGGGAGGGCCATGCGATATCGCCCATTCGTTGGCGGAGCCACCGCGACTTGCCTACGGTTCGGCCGATTGCTCCGCTTCCCTCGTTTCGTTTTGAAACTTCCGTTTCAAGGGGATTGCGATGAGCGCCAAAAGAGCGAGCCCCCCGAGCGCGGCCATGATTTCCGGCGTCAGGATTGAATCGATCGTTATGCTGCTCCCCTGATCCAGCACTTTTCCGAGCCCTGCCCCGGAAAGAGAAAAAATAATCGTGGCCGGGATGATGCCGAAGAAGGTCGTGATCACAAAAGTGCTGAGCCTGACGCCGGCGAAAGCCGGGATGACATTGACGAGGAAGAAGGGAAACAGCGGCAGCAGCCGAAGCACGAACAGATAGCACCAGGCGTTCGCCCTGATCGCGCAGGCGAGTTTCGCCCCGGTGTTTCCGAAGTGAGACATGGCGTTGTCGCCCATCATCGTCCGGGCGAAGATGAAGAGCAGCGTTGCGCCGACGGTCGCGCCGATCAGGGTGAAAATCGTCCCGGCGACCGAGCCGAAGAGGAAGCCGCCGGAGAGCGTGAGAAGGACCGCGGAGGGTAACGACAGCGACACCACGAGCACATATACGGCGACGTAGCCCAAAGCCGAGAGAACGTAGTTTTCACTGACGAAGCCGACGATCTGCTGCCGGTTCGTCCGGAGCGTCTCAAGCGTAAGGGAGCTGGGAAGCCCTGATGCATAAATGGCTAAGACGACGCTGAGCGCGAATATTGCGAGCCAAAACCGACGGTCTTTCAAAAGGCGAGGCACCGTCAGCTCCACCTCCAAAACGTCATCACCCATGCCGCGCCGATCCGCATGAACCGCCTCCGAGAACGCAGAAGCTGGCGCAGTAGGGATGGGAAAGCGGAACGGCCCGGCTCGCCTCGGCCAACGTCGCGCCAAGCTCGAAGCGCCTGTCGTAAGGAAGAAGCGTGCAAGCCGCCACGGCGGGCGACGCCGCGCCTTTTCTCTTCACCACCATGCGCGCCGAGGAGCACATGACATCGCCGGGAGACTTTTTGAGGATGCCCCAGCAGGCTTCTGTGATTTCAGGCGGGGCGCCGCCCGGTCTCATTTCGGGAAGAAAGAGAAGCGACTTGTCATCCTCGCAGTCGATCCCAACCCCGCATTCGGCGAAAAGCGCTGCGAACCGTTGCCGCAAATCCGCTTCCGTATCACCGCTCAGGAATCGGGCGGCGACCTCAAGTTCCACGCCCGCGCGCCAGAGCCAGATCAGCCCATCAAGCGCGTGAGCGAAGGCGCCTTCGCCGCGCTCCCTATCGTGCACTTCGGCGCGGCAGTCATCGAGCGAAACGCGCACGCGCATGCGCTGGCCATAATGCTTCGCCAGCCGCGCAATGTCCGGTTTCCGGTGATCCATCGGCTTCAGCGCATTGGTGAGCGTCAGCGTCTCGAAGCCTCGCCGAAGCGTTTCCTCAAGTATGGCGATGAAGCCGGGGTTCATGAGGGGTTCGCCGCCGGTGAACCCGATCAAGGAAACAGGCAGCGGCAGCCCGGTAATCTCATCCAGAAACGGCAGGACATCGCCGAGCGTCAGATGGGACAGGCGGTCGTTCTTGGGCGAGCTTTCGATGTAGCAATTTGCGCAATCGATATTGCACAGCGTTCCGGTGTTGAACCAGACGGTTTCAAGCCGCTTTAGAGGAACAACCGCGCGCCTTTCTCCGCGCGCCGTCCAGGTCACGTCGGCGAACGGCTTCGGAAGGCGGTGGCCGTCTTCTATCGTTAGCTGCATGAAATTTTCCGGTGGGGCAGATCATTATGCTATTCATTGCACATCGCGTGTGCAGGGGTACAGCCAACCCTTTCTCAAACTCTTGTTACTGAGCCAAAGCGGCGGCTGTCAAATTCTTGAACTTGGCCATGTATTGCCGGTCGAGCCAGTCTTTGCATTGCCAAACCCAGGCGCCTTCGAACGTCAGGCCGTTGCGCGTGCCGACGGCGTAGCGTTCGCCTGTTGAAATCAGCGAAAGGATTTGGCTCTGCGGCTTGTAGGGTTGGAGCGGCTCGCCTGAAACGGCGCGGCGCAGGTTCGCGGAGAGGGTAGGGCCTTGACGCACGGCGTGGACGCCCGCCTTGGGCAAAGAGAAGCCTTGAAGCGAGGCTACGTCGCCTGCAGCGAAAACGCCAGGGTGCGACGTGCTTTGCAGGGTGGCGTCGACTTCTACGAAACCGTGAGCGTCGAGCTTCAGGCCCGTATCGGCGAGCCAGGGCGCAGGCGACGGTTCGGTCGCCCAGAAGATCTCATCGAAGGTTAGCGTTTCACCGCCTTCCAGTTGAACGACGCCTCCATCGACGCCAGTCGCCGCCGCGCCAGGGATCACCGTGATCCCGCGAGCGGACAGGATTTCGCGCAAGCGTCTGCGCACGCGGCTCGGATAGGTGATGAGGATGTCCGGGTCCGCGGAGAGCAATGTAAAGCGGAGCGCTGCGGCGTCGTAGCCAGCATCCCTGGTATCTCTCCTCAGGCGCCCCTCGATAGCGAGAAGCATCTCAACGCCTGCCGGCCCCGCGCCGACGACGCAGATGCTAGCCTGGCCAAGCTTCGACAGGATGCGTCGCCGCGTCGTCTCGAACCGGACGAGAAAACCATCCATGGGCTTTACGGAGGTCGCATTCGCGAGCGCGCCTGAAATACTGCGCCTGTTCGGCATCGATCCGATGTCGAGGGACAGAACGTCGAAAGGAATGAAAGGGCCACCGCCCAGGACGACCCGTTTTCTGACGAGGTCGATGCCCATGGCTTCGTCAAGGACGAGGTGGGCTCCCGCAAAACCGCAGAGTGGCCTCACATCGATGTTCGTTTCCTCGAAAGCGTAGAAGCCTGCGACCACGCCGGGGAGCATGGCGGAATAGGGCGTCCAAGCCCGCCGCGTGATCACGGTGAGGCGCGAGCCGGGAAGCGGCTTCTTCCCAAAAGCAAGCAAAGCGAGCGCGTGCGCGTGACCCGCGCCGACCAACACAATATTTTGCAGCGGCCGCTCCATAATGCCGGCTCCGAAGCTCTCAGTAGGAACGCGCCTCAGCATATGATGGCCCGCGCCAACCTTCGCTGCGTGGGACCGTTAGCTGACATGTCTTGCCTCAGGTTTCATCATTCTCACCAGCACGTTCGTCTTCGCGACGTAGTGTTGCATCAAAGCGCCCGCAAGGTGAACGAGCACGGCGGTATAGATCAGCCACTCGCCATACGAATGAAGTTCGCCCACTGTGGCATAGCCCAGGAACCAGGCCATCGCGCCGGTGACGGGCATGGCAAAGATGATGGCATAAAGAATGAATTGGGTCGCCGCCGCAATCCAAAGCTTGATGCCGCTCTGGCCAGCCGGCGCGCCGGGAACGCCCCTCGTCCAGCGGATGATCACACGCAGCACCGCGAGCGCGAGAACGGCAAAGCCGACGTACAGGTGGATGTTGGCTTCCTGAACATCGTTGGGATTGGCCTCCTTGCCTTTGAGCAGCGCATGATATGCATGCTCCATGCCATCACCGAAAAAGACCTGGAAGAGGACAAGCGCGGCGATGAGCCAATGAAGAAGAATTTGCGTGCCGCTGTAGCCAGCGGGGCTGTTGGACGCCATTGCATTCTCCAAACCTGAGTTTTTTTTAGGTCCCTACATACGCCGGCTTTTTTGGCGGAAAATTGATTTGTGACAAACGCCGTGTGGGCAGAAGAACGAAGTATTGTAAACTCTCACGATCTCCAACTCAGAGACGCGTGTCATGACAAGCGCCTATACTCAGCATCTCGACAGGACGCCCGCAAATTTCCAGCAACTGACGCCGCTCGGCTTTCTTGCCCGCGCCGCGCT
>JBAVVQ010000688.1:0-7702 GCA_049697375.1 Rhodomicrobium sp. | reverse complement strand
ATACAGCGACTCTACCGGGTCATAAAAATCTCAACCGGCTCTAGATCAAGCCGCCTTTAATCGGAAGCGATTAAAGGCGGAAAAGTTGATCGATTCCAAAAGTGCTAGAGCAGCTTATCCGCGTCTAAGAGGACGCGGGCTGCTCTAGGAGGCCGCATCCAGGACAACAGATATCTTGATGTTGCCGGTGGATTCGAGCACACCGAGGGAAATCGTGCCATTCGGATGCGGTCGCACCATGAAACTGATCGCCGCATCGCCGAGTCGCATGTTGCGCACCGTAATATCCCCAACCGACAAGGGCACAGCGGGATTGCGCAAACGTATAGCCCGACCGGCAAGATCGCACTCCAGGCCGAGAAGGGCTTGTAGCAGTTGGAACACCGCCCCGCTCGCCCAGGCTTGCGGCGAGCACGCCACGGGATAGAGCGTGGGCCCGCGGCTTCTGCGCCGGGGAAACCCGCAAAACAGCTCCGGCAGCCGGCGCTGATCCATATAGGCGGCAGTCTGCATCATGCCGTTGAAAATCGGAGCGATACCATCGCTGAGGCCATACCGGACAAGCCCGCTCGCGATGATGGCGTTATCGTGCGGCCAGATCGAACCGTTATGATAGGACATCGGGTTGTAGCGCGCCTCGCCGGCGGCTACGGTCCGAATACCCCAGCCCGAGTAGAATGAGGGGCGCATAATGTCTTGCGCAACCTTTCGCGCCCGCTCGGGGGCCATGATGCCCGTAAACATGGCGTGCGCCGCATTGCTGGTTCGAACTTTGCAGGGCTGCTTTTTGCCATCGAGCGCCAGCGCGTAGGTGCCAAGATCCTCGCACCAGAACGCCTCTTCGAACTGCCGTTTTAGCTTCTCGGCCTTCGCAACGAGATTGTCCGCCCGGTCCGGCTCGCCAAGAAGCCAGGCACATTTTGCAGCGGCAAGCAGAGCCGCATAAACATAACCCTGGACCTCCACGAGAGCGATCGGTCCTTCGGCGAGATCGCCATTGGAGTGGAAGACTGCATCATACGAATCCTTCCAGCCCTGATTTGCGAGCCCCTTGTCCGTAGCGCGCGCATATTCGACAAACCCGTCGCCATCGCTATCGCCATGGGCCTCGATCCAATCGAGACCGCGCACGACGTTCGGCCAGATCTGCCGCAGAAATTCAAGGTCCCCAGTCCTTTCGAAGTAGAGGCCGGCAAGGAGAACGAACAGCGGCGTAGAATCGATGCTTCCGTAATAGAGACCAAATGGCACTTCGCCCAAGGCCGCCATCTCCCCGCTCCGCATCTCGTGCAGGATCTTGCCGGGCTGGGCATCGGAGGCATCGTCAAAGTTTTTGGCTTGGAAATGAGCGAGCCGTTGCAGCACGCCGCGTGCGACCGACGCATCGAACCAGAGCGTTTGCATGGCCGTGATGAGGCCATCGCGGCCGAAGGTGGTCGAATACCAGGGGATCCCCGCATAGGGATATTTGCCCTCCGGCGTTTCCGTCATCAGCATCCTGAGATCGGCGAGAGAACGGCAGACAATCTCGTTTACGACGGCGTTCGATGTTTCGATCGCCACCACATCATGCGGCTTGCCGACGAGGTCGCGCCTTGCCTGAAGAAGCCCGCGCAGGAATGAAGGAGCCGCCGGACGCGTTCTGCCATCGCAGGACACAGTAACGAATTGGCGCCACGGAACTGAAGGCGGCAGCATTAGCGAGTATCTCGCGCATGTCGTCTTGAGCTCGGTCGGCTCCGGGTCGAATGTCAGCGCGGTTTCCCGCACTTTATTGTCAATGCCTTTATATCGCAGAATGACCTTGTTTTTCCCGACCACTTCCTTTTGGAGGCTTCCGCGAGCAGCGCGGTTCATCCCGCGCACTTCGAACAGATCGGCAAAATCGCTGTCGAAGTCGATGGTGACGTCGAGCGACACGGGCACGTTACCGTGATTGACGACCGCGCTCCGTGCGGACAGGAGCCCGTTGTGAATGTAAATGGTTCGGCTGATATGAACCGTATCTTTGAGAAGCGCGATGCCTTCGCCGGCGAGAATATCCGGGTTCGTTAAATCGGCGCGCAGGTTGAGATTGTCGTCTCGAAGCGTCGAGCCGAGAAGCAGGGGTTCCTGACCGTTAATAAGAAAGGCAAGGCGTGACAGATGACGGGTGTCCCGGGCGAATAAGCCTCCGGCCTCGTCGCAAGCGCACCCAATCGCGCCGTGATTGTCGAGCACTGCGAAACAATCATTCTGTTTCAGGATGCAGCGCGGCCGTGACGGCGAGCCTGCCGCAGCAATATAGAATGGCGATTGCTCGCTCTCAAACCCTTCGTCCATCTCGTGAGCCGCTTCTTGCTTGTCGAGCATGACATGCACCCTTTTATGCTATTCTACTTACCACCGAACGTTGCATTGGGCTTTCTGAAACACCCTATAAACGGCAAATGTTTGATGCATATCAGACTAATTTGGCGCATTATCCCGTTCGAATATGATTTTCTCTTCAGGGTGGCCGGCCATGGCTCTCGAATCGCTCAAAGCCGAAATTGACATGTTGCTGGAGACTCTAGCGAATACGCCGCACGATCGATACGAGCTTTACGTGCAGCTCAAAGAGAAGCTCAATGAATTTCGCGTGTTCGGAAACCCCCCGCCTCAGGATCTGCTGGAGCTTGAGGCTGCGCTCGACGAGGAGTTCGCCGCGGCACGACGCCCGCATCAAACGCCGCATTCGCGCTAGGTCTTTGTTTTATCGTGCGCCTTATCGGAAAACCGCTTCACACTTTTCCGGACGCACTCTAGTGCCTCGACTTGGCGTTAAGGAGCGTGGGCCGGCGATGCTTCCCGCGCTTCCTCGCTCTCCAGCCCCGATGCAACGACATCATCCACGCGCTCCAGCCAGATGAACTCCAGGCTTTTGCGCGCGTCATCAGGGATATCGTCGTAGTCGCGCTTATTCCGGGCTGGAAGCATAACACGTTTCAGTCCGGCCCGGGCGGCCGCAGTCACCTTTTCCTTAATGCCGCCGACAGGCAGGACAAGACCGCGCAGACTGATCTCGCCGGTCATAGCGGTATCGTTGCGCACGGTGCGCCCGCTCAGGAGCGAGAACAGCGCGGTATACATCGCGACGCCAGCGCTCGGGCCATCTTTTGGCGTGGCCCCAGCAGGAACGTGAATATGGATGTCGCTTTTCTCAAAAATAGCCGGGTCGATGCCGTATGATGCGGCGCGGTTCTTCACGAGACTGAGCGCCGCCTGCGCGCTTTCACGCATCACATCGCCAAGCTGACCGGTAAGGATGAGGGCGCCTTTGCCGGGCGCGCGCGTCGCCTCAATGAAGAGGATATCGCCGCCGACAGGCGTCCAGGCAAGCCCCGTGGCGACGCCGGGAACGCTGGTGCGCATGGCGACTTCGTTCTCGAAACGCGGCTGGCCGAGAATATCCGTCAGGTCTTGAGCCGTGATGTGAACCTTGTCGCCGGGCGCTTCCGCGATCCTCACCGCGACGTGGCGAAAAACCTTGCCGATCTCTCTTTCGAGCGCGCGGACTCCGGCCTCGCGGGTGTAATCGTGGACGATCTGGCGTAGCGCCTCGTCATCGATGCTCGCCTGCTCTGCGGTCAGCCCGTTCGCTTCAAGCTGGCGCGCCACGAGATACCGCCGCGCTATTTGCAGCTTTTCCTCAGCGGTATAGCCGGACAGCTCGATGATCTCCATCCGGTCGCGCAACGGCCCGGGGATCGTGTCGAGCAGGTTGGCGGTCGCGATGAACGTGACCCGCGACAGATCGAAGGGCACGCCCAGGTAATTGTCCCGGAAGGTCGAGTTCTGCTCAGGATCAAGCACCTCAAGCATCGCCGCGGACGGGTCGCCCTGGAAGCCGCGGCCCATCTTGTCGATTTCGTCCAGCATCATGACGCAGTTGCGCGCGCCGGCCTTCTTGATAGCCTGGATGATATTACCAGGCAGCGACCCGATATAGGTGCGCCGATGGCCGCGGATTTCGGCTTCGTCGTGCACGCCGCCAAGGCTGACGCGCACGAAGGGCCGCTGCATCGCTCTCGCTATGGACTGGCCAAGCGATGTTTTACCGACGCCGGGCGGACCGACAAAGCAAAGGATCGGCGCCTTTCCCTGCGGCGCCAACTTGCGCACCGCGAGATACTCGATGATGCGCTGCTTGATCTTTTCGAGGCCGAAATGGTCCTCTTCAAGGATGTGGCGGGCGTCCGCTATATTGATCGGCTTCTCCTCGGGAAGCGCCCAGGGCAGCTCCACCATCGTGTCGAGATAGGTGCGCAGCATTCCCGCTTCGCCCGCCTGCTCGGGCATGCGCTCATAGCGGCGCAGCTCCTTGCGGACCTGCGTCTCGACCTCGGACGGCATCTGCGCCTTTGCAATTGCCTCGTTCAGCTCGGCGACTTCCGTTGATTTTCCATCGCCCTCGCCCAACTGGCGCTGTATGGCGGCCATCTGCTCGCGCAAGACGGCCTCGCGCTGGCGCTCATCGAAAACAGCCTTGGTCTGCCGGCCGATCTCCTGGCTCAACCGAAGAACTTCGATGCGCTGCGACAAGAGCCGCGAAACCTTGTCCATCCTCAGAGGCAAGTCGATGGTCTCAAGGATTTCCTGCTTCTGTTCCGGCGGGATATCCATATAAGCGGCCGTCAGATCCGTCAGCGCGGAAGCCGACTGCGCATTCTGCATTGCGGCGACAAGCTCCGCCGGCACCTGCGGCAGAAGCTCAAGCGCTTCGATGGCCTGCTGGCGCAGCAACATAGTCCGCGCTTCGATTTCAGGGCCATCCATTGTGGCTTCTGGGATGCGCAGGACATTGGCGACGAGCAAGGGCCGCTCCTGCGCAAAATCGACGATCCGAAACCGCTCGATCCCCTGAACGATGACATGGTGGCCGCCATCGGGGGCCGTGACATAGCGCACGATATTGGCCACGGTGCCGAGGCGGTGCATATCCGTGCCGGAGGGCTCCGGGACCTCTCCATCGCGCTGCATGACAATGCCGATCTGGCGCTCCTCCCGCATCGCCTGCTGGACGGCTCCAATGGAAACCGGGCGGCCGATTGAAATCGGGAACAGCACGCCGGGAAACAGGACCGTTTCACGGACCGGCAAAATCAACAAACTATTCGGCTGCTGGCTTGCGGCGTTGCTTCCGGGCGCTTGCGCCTCTGCTTCCGGCGGTTGGCCGGGATTTGAATTATCCATCGTGCCTTCCCTCTGCTCAGGCTGATTTTTGGAGGCTTATAAGCAGGCAACCGTTGAGCGCTTGCCGTTTCACCGTGTTGTAATGGGCCGGCGGGAGCGGAATTCTTCGAGCGAATGTCCCTTGCGGGAGTTCCAACTGGTGGATCGTGGCCGTTCGCAATTCTTCCGGAAGGACCCGTTTGCCCGAGACCAAAAGCGCGCCGCCCTCGATCACTGCGTCTACGCTTTCGGGGTCGACACCAGGCAATGCGCAAAAAATAAGAACCTCGGTTTCCGTCTCAAGCACGTCAACGGGGGGTTGCCAAGCCGGCCCTGTTCCGTGCTGGTGAATCGTGAAAAACTGCTGGTGAAGACGCTGGGCCCGCGAAAGCCGGTCCACTGCCTCGAACCACATCCAGCTCGTGAATTCTTTCTTTGTCATAGGGCTCGTGCTTCCCTGCACTTCACAGAATGCAAACCGGACCGGAAAAGATCGCACTCTCTTCGCCGAAGAGAGAGAGATCGCTCAATACCGTAGGAATATGGACAGTCGGGGGGTTTGCTTTCAAGGCTTGGAGGGCATGCTTCACCCTGACCATAAAATTTATCTGGAAACGCGCGACGGACACCTATCGGAATGTGACCGGGCGGGATCTCGCTCCGACCTTGCGTTTTGCCGAGCGACTGGCTGCGGCCGGCAAACCCGTTTGGGTCCGCTTCACCCTCGTGCCGGGCCTGACGGACGACGCGGCGAATGTCGATGGCATCGCGAAGTTCGTCGCGCCCATGAGAAATGTCGAATGGGTCGAGGTACAGCCTTTCCATCAGCTCGGCGGCTTCAAGTGGAAGGCGCTGAACCTCGACTACAAGCTCGCCAACACCCAGGCGCCGCCCCCCGATCTCGTCGCTCGCGTGATAGGACAATTCCGTGCAGCGGGGTGCAACGCCCGCTGATCCCGCATCGCGCCACGGGAGCAGGCGCCTGAAAAAGTCTGATTAGTCTAGCCTCGACGGTAAACGGATCGTTGCCGCCGCCCCCGGCGCTCATGCGTTTAACCGAATAAGGTTAAAAGGAGCGCGCCGGAATTATTTCCGGTCACGAGTTTGGTAAAAAAGTAGTTTACCCGTCTCAAATTGGAGAAATATATACGTATTTAAACGCCCCAGGATAATCCGCTGCAAGCCACTGAAAATGCTGGATTTTCTATAGTTAACAAATCACCCTATTAAATTAAATTTAATGCCGGAATTTTTTCATTTACTGGGACGCGGAAAAATCCGTTAAATATGTTTCGACCTTGAAAATTAACGCGTGCGAACGGGCGGAACGGCTGCGGCACAGGCTGCGCCGATGCGCCGCCTTCGGTCTTTTTCCTCATATTTATCAGGGGTTGGACGGGGCGCACGCTCGCGTTAACCTGCCGGAAAGGCGCTTTCGCCGAAGATCTTTCAGGATGAGAAATGAGGGCGAAAGCGTCAGGGAAATGTTGACAAGCCGATGCCGACATAGGCCTTTTGTATACAAATACCCACTTATCTGTGGACATAGCGGCCCGCTTGCCGACTGCGTGCCGGGTCTACGTCAGGAACCAGGAGCTTCAGGATCGCCAAATGGATCAATTTGCGTTGATCCCATAGTTCCATCACAAAAGTAGCTGAGTTCTTTCAAACCACTTTTAGCGGTTCCCCGCCATGCCACCAGCTTAGCTGGTGGTTGCTGACTTATTTGGGTATAGATTTATAAATACTAGCCAATAAAACGCCCACAGTATGAGCAACCTTGAGCTTGAGAATTTTTCTTGTTACAAGCTTACTTCCATCATCCTACTTGACCGAGGCGTTATTTTGGCAGAGTGTTGCTGTGCTTCTCTGCGACGCTTAGAACCGTTTTGTTGGTGATCAATAGGCAATAGCGAAGCGGCATGGGGTTTCGCTCGTTGCTCGGATTATTCGGTTATCGCAGACCTTCCGAACGGCCCGCCGCGCTGCTCGCGGCAATCATGACCTCCTCTTCTGACGCCATCGCAAGCCAGACCTTGGATGGGTTTGTAACGAGCTGGAATCCGGCAGCCGAGAGGTTGTTTGGTTACAGCGAGCAGGAAATGATCGGTCAATCCATCACTCGGCTCGTTCTGCCTGGCCGTGAAAACGAGCAGCGCCACAACCTCGCGCAGATTGCCGCTGGTATACAGGTCACCCCCTACGAAACGCTTCGGATTCGCAAAGACGGAATGGTGCTCGCGGTCTCCGTGAGCGTTACACCTATCCTTAATAAAATAGGCCGGGTTATGGGCGCCGCCAAGATCGCGCGAGCCATTGGCGATCGAAACGAGACCCGCACAGAAGAGGCGCTCCGAGAAAGCGAAGAACGGTGCCGCTCGGTCATCACCACCGCCGTCGACGCTATCATCGTCATCGACGAGGCGGGCGCGATTCAATCCATCAATCCCGCAGGCGAGCGTATGCTCGGGTATACTTCAAATGAACTTGTTGGAAACAATGTCTTAAT
>JBAVVQ010000687.1:0-2709 GCA_049697375.1 Rhodomicrobium sp. | reverse complement strand
GTCCTAATCAGTTTCTTGCGCTCGACATGGGCTGCTTCCCGCATTGGGAGGTTTGCGGCGAGCCCCACCATCACGTCGCCGTTACAAGGCTCATACTCGGTCTTTACGGCCATACCTTTGGCGACAAGATCGTCGACAATGTCCAGCAAGGAGAATCCGGCGCGGCGTAGCTCGGAGAGCGCCGTTTTCGCCTTCCTGTCCCCGGCGAAAGTCATGCGCTCGATGACGCCAAGGGGCTGAAAACCGTCGTCGATCTCGTAGGCGGGATGTGGCTGAAGAGCCTCAATCACCTTGAATTGCAGATAAGAAAACGAAAGCGCGCCGCAGTTCGGCTTTCTCCCGCTTGGGTCGATGCGCTGGCGCTCGATCAAGCCGTTCGTAACGCGTGGCGCTTGAACCGGATCTGCCGGATTGCCTGCGGGCGCGGGCGGCGTAGGGAGTTGCGCCGCCGTGGCGAGGAAGCGCCAACATTCGGCATTGAAATTTCTCCAGTCCTTTAAGCTCGCTTGATGACGGCTAAGCTCTAAGCGGAGATCGTGAATATGGGCCAGCAGACCTTTGAATAAACTCATTTTTCCTTCGGGCGGATAATGCGTTGAGCAGAAGCTTATCAAGAATCATGATGCTCTTATTAGCATATCCATATGACATGTGAAGGCGGCATCTCGTCCAAGCGCCTTAATGGTGAATGAGCGGGAACGCGACATTCACCCTGGGCCATCGCCGGGATGGCCCCTTGACCGGCTGAAAATCCAAGTGTTGGCGAAGCTGGAGGCTGGTTGCTTAGTAGGTCGGCCAAAGACCGGGCGTCGCAAGTTCGAGAAGGTGGCCGTCCGGATCGCGGAAATAGATGCTTTTCCCGCCGCGCGGCCAGTCCATGCAGCCTTCGATCTGAACGCCGCGCGCATTCAGGCGCTCTTTCCAGGCGGGAAGTTCGTCGGCGCTGATGGCGAAGGCGCAATGCAAAGGGCCAGCCCCATCATGGCCTGGGATCACGCCGCCCTCAAGCGCGACCGTCTCAATCGACGCGCCGCGAACGAAAACAAGAAGAATGCTCCGGCCTCCGACGTCATAGGCGGTCAAGCGGCCGTCCGAGAAGACGGGCTTGAGCTCCAGAATGTCTTCATAAAAGCGCTGGGCGCGTGCCAGATCGTCGACATAGAGAGCCGTTTCAAGGATCCCATTCAGGCGTGGCATTTGTTCCTCCCTGGCTCACGGTCGGAGCCACAAATGTTTGTTCAATCCCAGGCCATGATACGCTTGTTGGGCTTCCCAAAATACGCATCTCATGTCTTGCTGCCGTGTTATCCTGTAAATCCCAAATCCGGACGACGCCTATGAGCCTTCAGCATTCCGCCGCGAACCCTATCGAGCCAGCAGGCGGAGCCATGGTCGATCCATTCGGGCGGCGCATCACCTATTTGCGGGTTTCGGTCACCGACCGCTGCGACTTCCGCTGCGTCTATTGCATGTCGGAGAACATGACGTTTCTGCCGAGAGCCGGCCTTCTCACGCTCGAAGAGCTCGATCGCCTGTGTAGCGCGTTCATCGCGAAAGGCGTCCGGAAGATCCGCATCACCGGCGGCGAACCGCTGGTGAGAAAGAACATCATGTGGCTCTTTTCGGCGCTCTCCCGCCATTTGCAAAATGGGGCGCTGCATGAAGTTGCGCTTACGACCAATGGCAGCCAGCTTAAAAAGTTCTCGGCTGGCTTGGCCGCCGCAGGCGTGCGCCGTATCAACGTCTCCCTCGATACGCTCGATGCGCAGAAATTCAGGGCCATCACAAGGTGGGGAGATTTTGCCCAGGTGATGGACGGAATTCGCGCCGCCCAGTCCGCCGGCCTTCACATCAAAATCAACATGGTCGCGCTCAAAAATATCAATGAGCACGAAATAGAAAAAATGTTATATTGGTGTCATGGCGAAGGGATGGACCTGACACTGATAGAGACCATGCCGCTCGGAGATATCGAAGGCGACCGCACCGATCAATATTTGCCGCTTTCGGTCGTTCGCGCGCGGCTCATGGAGCGGCTGACGCTTGAAGACATCCCCTACCGCACCGGAGGCCCCGCGCGTTACGTGCGGGTGCGCGAAACCGGCGGGCGGCTCGGCTTCATTACGCCGCTGACCCATAATTTCTGTGAAAGCTGCAACCGTGTGCGCGTCACATGCACCGGCACGCTTTATATGTGCCTTGGCCAGGAAGACGCCGCGGATTTGCGCGCTCCTCTTCGCGCCGCCGCCTCGGATGATCTCCTTGCCGAAGCGATCGACGCAGCGATCGGCCGGAAGCCGAAAGGCCACGACTTCGTCATCGACCGGCGCGCTCAGAAACCTGCCGTCGCACGCCATATGAGCCTGACGGGCGGATGATCGATGCGGGGGTGGGACAGGCTCATATTTGTCTGCTTTGCCTTCCTCGTCACTCCCGTGATCGTGTGCCTCGCTGAAGACGGCGACGCGAAGCTCACGCCCACCGAAAGCGAAACGCTCTTCCTCGACCGCCTGATGCGCGCCGAGTCCGCGGGGCGGCAATATGCGAGGAATCGCGCCTCTTCCGCCCTTGGCCCCTTCCAGTTTCTTGAAACCACGTTCCTCGACGTCGTCCGGCGCAATTTCCCGGCGCTGGCGTCGGAGAAAACGGAAGTCGAGATTTTGGCGCTGAGGACCGATTTCCAGGTGTCGCGCGACGTGGCGCTGATCT
>JBAVVQ010000686.1:0-1648 GCA_049697375.1 Rhodomicrobium sp. | reverse complement strand
GCCGCCGAAGGAGCTTGCGTCGCTGGCGGCGCGGCTTGCGGCAGGCGGCCTCGACTTCATCAAGGACGATCACGGCATCGCGGATCAGGCTTACAGCCCCTTCGCGGATCGCGTTCGCGCCTGCGCCGAGGCGGTGCGGCGCGCCGGGTTGCGCACGCTTTATGTCCCAAACGTTTCCGGCAGCTTTGACATTGCGAGGGGGCAGATCGCGCTCGCCATCGAGGAGGGCGTCGAGGCGGTCATGATCCCGCCCATGATCCTCGGCGTTTCGAATTTTCACCGCCTCGTGCGGGAGTTCCCGGGCATGGCGTTCTTCGGCCACCCTGCCATGGCGGGCGCGTCGCGGATCGCGCCTCCCCTTTTGTTTGGCAAACTGTTCCGCCTTTTCGGCGCGGACGCCGTCATTTACCCGAACTATGGCGGGCGCTTCAGCTATTCGCCCGAAACGTCCCGCGCCGTCGCCGATGCCGCGCGTCGCGATTGGCATGGCCTTCGACGCTGCCTGCCGTGTCCGGCAGGAGGAATGACGCTGGAGCGGGCGCCGGAGATTCTGGACTTCTATGGGCCAGACACAATGTTGCTGATCGGCGGAAGCCTGCTTTCCGAAAGAGATCGGCTGACTGACGCGACGGCTCATTTCGTGAAGCGGGTTGCGCGTTACTTCGAGGACGGCAAAAGCGATGGATAAGGCGCCAAACATCCGGCAAGGGCAGGTCGAGGGTTTTCGCTGGGACGGCGTCGAACCGCTCGCGTACAAGGAGGAAGGCAGCGCGCCCTTCAAGGCGATCACCCGGCAGGTTCTCTTTCAGCGTCCGGAGCTTCAATGCGAGCTGCGCTATTTCGAGATGGAGGCGGGAGGTCATTCCACGCTTGAGCGGCATGAGCACGCGCACGCCGTGATGATTTTTCGCGGGCGCGGCCTGTGCCTGGTGGGCGACGAAGTCCGCGAGGTCGCCGCTCCTGACCTTGTGTTCATCCCGCCGATGACATGGCATCAGTTCCGCGCGAGCAAGGGCGAGCCCTTCGGCTTTCTCTGCATGGTGAATGCGACGCGCGACAAGCCGCAGCTTCCGGCCGACGCGCAGTTACGGGAGCTGAAAAAGAACGCGTCGATTGCCCGTTTTCTGGATGGCGCGGGCGCGCCCGGCCGGGACTAAACAGCATGTGCCGGGCGCGCCAACCCAGTGCGGCGGCTCGCCCCGGCATGGAACCCGGCTTTGAGGCGCAATTTTGTATGCATCTGGCGAGTGGCGGCATCTGTTCGTCAACCTGTCCCTGACGCTTTCGTCTGCATTCCCTCTTCTGAAAGATCTTCGGCGAAATCGCCTTGACGTCAGGTTAACGAGAGTTCCATCCTACTCAAACCATTGATAATTCGAGGAAAAACACCGAACGGAACGCCATCGCCGCCGCCTGCGACGCAGCTGTTTCTACTGCCGCAAGCGTTAATTCAAGACGCTGAAACATATTTAACGGACTTTTGCTCGTTCCAGTAAATGAAATAATTCCGGCATTAAATTTTATCCTGATTACGCACTTGCGTCAGCCGGATTGGGTATGCTATGGAACAAAACAAGAACAACTGATTTGCAACGGGTTTCCCATGGCGCGCAACAAAGTTCAATTTCAGAAGGGTATGAGCGAGGCC
>JBAVVQ010000685.1:0-3007 GCA_049697375.1 Rhodomicrobium sp. | reverse complement strand
GGGCCAAGCTATTGTGGCCATGGTGGTTCGGAACGACCCAACTCTCACCGAGCGCGAGGTGATCCGTCACTGTGCTCAGCATCTGGAGGATTTCATGATCCCGAAGACTGTGGAGTTCCGTGCAGATCTCCCCAAAACCGATACTGGAAAAATTAGCCGCCGGCTCGCAGGCGAAACCTTGAAGTGTGACGCATGACAACTGAAGCCCATTTGAAGACAAGACCTTTCTCCGCGAAAACGCTCGAAATCGATCCCGAGGCGGAAACCGCGCGCATCGTCGAGAAGCTGCGGACGCAACTCGGCTCTGAACTTCGCAAGCGCGGGTTGGTGCTGGGCCTTTCCGGCGGCGTCGACTCCAGCGTTTGCGCGGGGCTCGCCGCACGCGCCGCGGGCGCCAAGAACGTGTTTTGCATCTTCATGCCGGAACACGATTCCGACCCGGAAAGCCTGCGGCTCGGTCGCGAGGTTGCCACCGCATTCGGTCTCACAGGCGAGGTCGAGGATATTGGCTCAATGCTCGAGCCCCTGGGATGTTACAGTCGCCGCGAGAGCTTCATTCGCGAGCTGGCGCCGGAATACGGCCCCGGCTGGCTATCCAAAATCGTCATTGCCAATAGTCTGACCACCGACGGCTATAATCTATCATCCCTCGTCGTTCGGAACCCTGAGGGTGAGCAGAAGAGACTCAGGATGCCGATTCGCGTCTATCAGGGCATCGTCGCGGCGACAAACATGAAGCAGCGCACGCGCAAGCAGATCGAATACTATCACGCTGACAGGCTGAACTACGCAGTTGTCGGCACCCCGAACCGGCTGGAATACGATCAGGGCTTCTTTGTCAAGAATGGCGATGGCTCGGCGGATGTGAAGCCGATCGCTCATCTATATAAATCCCAAGTTTATCAGCTAGCAGAATATTTGGGCGTGCCGGAGGAGATCCGGAGACGGCCGCCGACCACCGATACCTACTCACTGCCCCAGACGCAGGAAGAATTCTACTTCTCTCTTCCCTACGATCGTATGGATCTCTGCCTTTACGGACTCAACCACGCTGTGCCTGCGAAAGAAGTGGCCGCCGCGGCACAGCTCACCGAAGAGCAAGTCCATCGCGTGTGGGCCGATATCGCCGCTAAGCGCAAGGCTACGCGATATCTCCATCTCCCGCCTCGGCTGGTTGAAAAGGTTGAGGAAGTTGCGGCCGGGTGAACTGAGATCATGCCTGGCGCTCAAGCCACTGACTGAACTTGCAGCTCCAGCCCGGACCAGGGCCGGAGCTGCAACGAAGAAAATCGCATTTCCGAGTTCTGACTTAAAAAGTAGAGGTGTACATGAGTAACGTCATCCGTTCAGCTATCCGCAACTTCATTGAAGAGAATTTTCTGTTCCAGATCGGCGATCAGAATCTTGCGGACGATCAATCCCTTCTCGAGGCCGGCGTTGTCGATTCAACGGGCGTCCTTGAACTCGTCGCTTTCCTCGAAGACACGTTTCATCTTCAGATCGCCGACAAGGACATCATTCCGCAAAATCTCGATACTGTCGCCTCCATCACCGCTTTCGTCGGACGGAGCCAGCTTGTAGCTGAAGCCGCCTGACGGCGAATCAGCTCTTCTGTGCATTTGATCAGTTATCGGTTTAGGATGCCCTCAGCAAGACACAGGCGTTGAATCCAGGATAAGGCATCGCGGGATATAGAGGTATCAGCATGGCCGCATGCACGGCCATGCTCACCCTATCCAGCTGCTGAGACGGCCTCATCCTCTGACTGTCCGGCATACATAGACAGCAGTGGCTCATCTTCCAGGATAACCTCGTCATAGTAGCCGCAGCCGTTGAAATGGCTCGCCATGACCCGGCCATACGCCCCGATGTTGCCAACCTCGATGTAATCTCCCTCCCCAATGCGCTCAGGAAGAAGAAACGGCCCAGGCAGATAGTCGGCGCTGTCGCAAGTTGGACCGTAGAAATCGAAGGTCTTCACCGTCCGGCAGTGTACAGGCTCGCCGGCGGCGCTGAAAGCTCTCGTCGGGAACACCCACTTGCAATGAGCTGCATCGTAGAGCGTCCCGAAGGCGCCGTCATTGATGTAGAGCGTATCCTTGCGGCGGCTATCCACCTTCACGATAACGGACTCAGCTTCGGCAGCTAGCGCCCTGCCCGGCTCGCACCAGAGCTGACAGGTGTAGCCAACTGCCATTTTGTCGAAGGCGATGCGGATCTCTTCGATATACGTCTCGAGGGATGCAGGTTCCATGCCCGGATAGCGCGCCGGGAATCCTCCGCCCACGTCGATGATATCGACGAGCGCGGCGGCTCGTACGATCTGCTGCGAGACATTTCGCAGAGCCTGACCATATCCCATCGGGCACATCATCTGCGAACCCACATGGAAGCTGATCCCCAGAAGCTCCGCTTTCTGACGAACACGGCGGATCAGATCCGGCGCGTCGCTCCAGGACGCGCCAAACTTTCCTTCAAGCGAAATTTCGCTGTAGGTCGAGGGACATGCCACGCGAACGACGAGTGTCAGATCCTTCGCATTGCCGGTTACGGCCGCGATCTTCTCCAACTCTTCCTCGGAGTCGAGCGCAAAAGTTCGCACGCCAAAGTCGTGATAGGCCTCGGCAATAAAGCGTCGAGACTTCACCGGGTGCATGATATGCATGGTTGCGCCTGGAAATTTCGCCATCGCGCGCATTTCCTTGACGGAAGCCACGTCGAAATGACGAATACCGGCGTCGAACAAAGTATTGAGTACCGCAGGCGAATCGTTTGCTTTCACCGCATACAGCGTCTCACCCGGAAAATGGTCGATAAACCATTTTGCCGCGCGAAGAGCCGCATGAGGACGGAAGCCGAGAACCGGTCGGTCTACTATGGCGTCGCGGAGCACCTCCGCAGGCGTCGGGTAAATGTCCATCGCATGGGACCTCCCATTGAAGAGTTAATCCGATGCTGCTGACGAACGCTTCACCGCGCGAAGCGGAGTTTGCCAGGCAGGCTATTT
>JBAVVQ010000684.1:0-5085 GCA_049697375.1 Rhodomicrobium sp. | reverse complement strand
GAGAGGGTCACATTGCCGTCCGGGACGGAGAGAGCGCCGTATTTCGCCGCGTTCGTGGCGAGTTCGTGAAAGACCAGAGCGAGCGATTGAGCGGCCTTGGGTGAGAGATCAATCGCCTCCTCCCCCTTGAGAATGATGTTGTGACTTCGTTTGCTGATGAAAGGGCTCAACAGTTCCGACAGATAAGTCCTAAGATCAACGCCGATCCAGCTATCGCGCCTCAGCATACTATGCGCTCTCGCGATGGCTTGGATGCGGGCCTCAAGAGCCTCGACAAAACCGGAAACCGAGCCGCTGTTCTTGCTTGAGAGCTTCGCAATGGCTCCCACATTGGCAAGAATGTTTTTCACCCGGTGATCGAGCTCCGCCATGAGCAGGAGCTGACGCTCTTCGATGAGCTTGCGTTCCGTGATATCGAGAACCGTTCCCGTGACACGAACCGGCGTTTCGCGGTCGCCATCATAGAAGGCTCTTCCACAATCGAGAAGCCACCGGATGCCGCCGTCGTGAGGGACCCGGAACTCCACCCTGTAACGGTCCTTGTCGCCCCGCTTCCCGAACAGGGAACGGCGGACTGCGGCGCGGTCCGGCTCGCAAATCAGATCGAGAAAATCTTCGACCTTCAGCTCTTCCTGTCCCTTACAGCCAAGGAGACGCTTCATTTCGGCCGAGCATCGAAACTTCCCCTCGCCGGGACTGCAATCGTAAGTGCCAAATTCGGCGGCCTCGCTTGCCAATCGAAGGCGCTCTTCACTTTCCTGCAGCCGTTGGTTTGAGGCTTCGAGCTCGGCGGTCCTTTTGGCCACGCGGTGTTCGAGTTCGCGATTGAGGCATTCCAGATCACGCGTCTTAATATAAAGTTCCAGAAATACCTTGACCTTGGCCCGAAGAATTTCAGGCACCACGGGAACGGGCACGTAATCGACGGCGCCGCTCTGATATCCACGCAGACGGTCCAATTCGCTAAGACAAACAGCCGAGATGAAGATGATCGCCGTCTTCTCGAAACGGGGGTGATCGCGGATCAGGCTGGCAAGCTGAAAGCCGTCAAGCTCGGGCATGTAGACATCGACAAGAATAAGGGCGACGTCGTTGTTCAACAGGAGGCGCAATGCTTCCTGTGCGGATGCCGCCTTCAGGAGCGTGACATCGAGGTCTTTCAGGATCTCTTCATAGGTCAGCAGCTTTGCGGGCTGATCGTCGACCAGAAGGATCTTGGCCTGTTCGTCTACCATCATGATGCAAGCTCAGCGATGGAGCCAGATGCGCAGAGCGGCGAGAAGCTGCTCCGTATTCACGGGCTTCGCGAGATAATCCGAAGCGCCAGCTTCCAGACATTTTTCGCGGTCGCCCTTCATTGCCTTGGCGGTCAGAGCAACGATGGGCAGCTTGCGCCACTTCGCCTGTTCCCGGATCGCCTGCATCGTCTGGTAGCCATCCATTTCGGGCATCATAATGTCCATCAAAACAATTGCGACCTCAGAATTTTGTGAAAGGAGGTTAACGGCTTCACGTCCGGTCGTGGCGGTCAGAACAAGCATGCCGCGACGTTCTAGTACACTGCTGAGGGCAAAAATGTTTCGTGAGTCATCATCGACGAGCAGCACCGTTTTGTTGACAAGATCTTCATCCGAGCTGTGAAGGCGGTCCAGCATCTGTCGCTTTTCTGGCGGAAGCTCGGCAATGATACTGTGCAGGAAAAGAGCTGTTTCATCGAGAAGCCGCTCAGGCGACTCGACGCCTTTCACGACGACGCTCCGAGCCATGGCGTGAAGCCGCGCGTCCTCCTCCGCCGATAATTCCCGCCCGGTGAATACGATGACGGGAATGCCGCTCAGCTTTTCGTCGCCGCCCATGCGTTCCAGGATCTCGAAGCCTGTCATGTCCGGCAGCTTGAGATCGAGCACCACGCAATCACAGGAATTCGCGGAAAGATATTGAAGGGCGTCCTGGCCGCTTCTGAAGCTGACGATGTCGACGCCATCATGCTCGAGGAGCGCGGATATGCTCAGGCGCTCGGCTTCATTGTCCTCGATAATGGCGAGCGTTTTCCGGCGAGGCTGCGTGAAGCTCTTGATCCGGTCGAGCGCTGACTTGAGCTCCGAGTTTTCGGCCGGTTTTGTGAGAAAGGAAAAAGCGCCGTGAGCGAGGCCCCGGTGGCGATCTTCCTCCAGCGTCAACATCTGCACCGGAATATGCCTCGTTTCCGGGTTCTGCTTCAGTTGACTGAGAATGCTCCAGCCAAGCATATCGGGCAGGAACACATCGAGGGATATCGCCGTGGGCTTATAGGCCAGGGCGAGGCTCAGGGCTTCGTCGCCTCGCCTGGCGATCAACACCTTGAAATCCTGATCGCGCGCGAGATCGGCGATCGCGCGCGCATACTGTGGGTCGTCTTCCACAATTAAGAGCGTAAGGTCACCCTCCTGGATCGTCCTGCGGTCGTCCTCGATGCGCTCCTCCTCCGCGCCCGGTTTCAACGGAGGCTCCTGCCGGACCGAGATCCTATCGAGCGGCGGCGCGGCGGCGCTCACGAAATGCTGGGGCAGATAGAGAATGAAAGTACTGCCGCGGCCGGGAGAGCTTTTGAGCTGAATCTCGCCGCCGAGCAGGTTCGCGAGTTCCCGGCTGATCGCAAGGCCAAGGCCCGTGCCTCCATATTTGCGGCTCGTGCTGGCGTCGGCTTGCTGAAAGGCTTCGAAGATTATTTTTTGTTTTTCGGGCGCAATGCCAATTCCGGTGTCGGAAACTTCCATCGCAATCACGCTGGCGGCCTTCGATAGGGCAGGGTGATCGGGCGTCCAGCCCTCCAGCGCCGGGGAGATCTTGAACCTTACTCCGCCTTCTCGCGTGAATTTGAAGGCATTCGAAAGCAGGTTCTTCAAAATTTGCTGCAAACGCTTGGCGTCGGTGAAAATGCTTTTTCCGATGGAAGAGTCGAGCTCAAGGTTGAACGCGAGCTGCCTGCTATCCGCCTCGTGCTGGAACGGCCTGGCAACGCTTTGAAGGAGGTTTCCGAGATAGATTTCCTCGATGTCGACGGTGACGGTCCCGGACTCGATCTTCGAGAGATCGAGAATGTCGCTGATGAGGTTGAGGAGATCGGTGCCCGCGCTGTGGATCGTCTTAGCGAATTCGACCTGCCTTGCGCTCAGATTGCCGTCGGCATTGTCGGAGAGCTGCTGGCCCAGGATAAGAATGCTGTTAAGCGGCGTCCGAAGCTCATGGCTCATATTGGCCAGGAATTCGGATTTATACTTGGACGTGAGCGACAGTTCCGTCGCCTTTTCCTCCAGCGCGCGCCGGGCGTGTTCGATTTCCTGGTTTTTGCGCTCGACCTCGACATTGCGCTCGGCGAGTTGCTGGGCTTTGAGTTCCAGCTGATCGTTGGTTTGCTGCAGTTCTTTTTGCTGCGTCTGGAGCTCGATGGCGAGTTGTTGCGATTGCTTGAGCAGGCTTTCGGTCTGCATCGTCGCTTCGATGCTGTTCCAGACGATCCCGATGCTCTCCGTGAGTTGCTCCAGAAAGGTGAGATGCGCGGGCTCGAACTCGTTCAGCGATGCAATGGCGATGATGGCCTTGACTTCCTCCTCGAAGATGACCGGGAAGGTGACGAGGCTCCTCGGGGCCGCTTCAAAAAGCACCGGATCGATGCGCACGGAACCCGCAGGAATATTTCGTACGAGAATGCGGCGCCGGTCGAGCGCGCATTGACCGACAAAACCCTCTCCGGGCTTGAGCTGGACCGGGTAGCGGCTCCGATGATCGTCGGCATATCTGGCGAGGATTTTCAGACGCCCGTCATCCTTGTCCATCTGGTAGATGAGGCCCTGGTGAGCGCTCACCAGTGGCACGAGCTCTGAGAGGAGCAGGGTGCCGACGGCGGTGAGATCGCGCTGGCCCTGCAGCATACTCGTAAAGCGGGCGAGGTTTGTCTTGAGCCAGTCCTGCTCCGTATTGCGCTCCGTGGTGAGGCGCAAATTGTCGATCATCGTGTTGATGTTGTCTTTCAGCTCGGCCACCTCGCCGCGCGCTTGCACCTGAATGGACCGCGTCAGATCGCCTTTGGTGACGGCGGTGGCCACCTCGGCGATGGCGCGCACCTGGTTCGTGAGGTTGGCCGCCAAGAGGTTCACGTTGCCGACGAAATCCTTCCAGGTTCCCGAAGCGCCCGGCACGTTCGCTTGACCGCCGAGCCGGCCTTCCACGCCCACCTCGCGCGCGACGGATGTCACCTGATCGGCGAAGATCGCCAGCGTATCCGTCATATTGTTGATGGTGTCGGCGAGGGCTGCGACCTCGCCCTTCGAGTTCACGGTGAGCTTCTGGCGCAGTTCGCCATTCGCCACCGCCGTCACAACCTTCACGATGCCGCGCACCTGCTCTGTGAGGTTGGCGGCCATGAAGTTCACGGTGTCGGTCAAATCTTTCCAGGTACCGGCGGCGCCGGTCACTTGGGCCTGTCCGCCAAGCTTGCCTTCGGTGCCGACCTCGCGCGCCACGCGGGTCACTTCCGAAGCAAAGGCATTCAGCTGGTCCACCATGGTGTTGATGGTGTTCTTCAGCTCCAGAATTTCACCCTTCACATCGACGGTGATCTTGCGTGAGAGGTCGCCGCGCGCGACCGCGGTCGTCACCTCGGCGATATTGCGCACCTGGCCAGTGAGGTTGGAGGCCATGGAGTTCACGCTGTCTGTGAGATCCTTCCAAGTTCCTCCCACGCCCGGCACCACCGCCTGGCCCCCGAGCCGTCCTTCGGTGCCCACCTCGCGAGCAACGCGCGTCACCTCGGCTGCAAAAGAGCGAAGCTGCTCCACCATGGTGTTCAGCGTTTCCTTCAGCAGCAGGATTTCGCCCCGCACATCCACGGTAATCTTTTTGGAAAGGTCGCCACCCGCGATGGCGGTTGCGACCTCGGCAATATTGCGAACCTGGGCCGTCAAGTTCGACGCCATGTAGTTCACGTTGTCGGTGAGGTCTTTCCAGGTTCCCGCGACACCCGGCACTTGCGCCTGACCGCCAAGCTTGCCCTCCGTTACAACCTCTCGCGCAAGCCGCGTCACCTCGGAGGCGAACGCGTTGAGC
>JBAVVQ010000683.1:0-7733 GCA_049697375.1 Rhodomicrobium sp. | reverse complement strand
CGTTTCCGGACCGCCCCACCTCGTAGAGAAGCTTGAATACGGCGTCGCGCGGAATCCGGTAGGTCACGCCGACGCTGATCTGCACGGACTGATTATCAACCGTGTAGACGCGCAGATTATCGATGCGGAAGGCATCGATGGAGACCTGGATCTTGTCCACCTTGTCGATGATCGGCGCCTTGAAGTGGAAGCCCGGCGGATATGGCTCCTTCGAGAGAACCGTCCCAAGGCGCCTGACGCCCGCCATCTCGGTCGGTTGAACGATAAAGAAGCTGTCGCCGAGGATGAAAAGGAGCACCGCCACAGGGATCAACGGCTTGAGCGCCCCTAATATCCTCGAAACCGGGGGTAATTTCTGCGGTTTATACGAGGCCACATCCGTCATGGCGCCCTCCAATGTTAGCCCCTAATGTGCAAGACGAAGCCGGGACTTTCCGTGTTCGCAAGGCGCCGCTTTTGTGGCAAGCACATGGAGGAAATTCATAGTACGCCCCGCCGGAAGTCCCGCCCCATTCACCGCAAGCTCGCACGGGACTTCCGGCGGATAAGGCGTACTAGCAAACTATTGAATCTAGTACAGCTTATCCGAGGCAAGTTCGCTTTAGAGCGTGCAACGAAGTGAGTGCGAACTTGCCTCGGGCTGTACTAGACATATAGAGGAGGTAGGTTTGACAAAGGCTTTTCATCCGGCGCGGCAAAGCGCCTGCGCCGCTCTTTATCTTATCGCCGGCGTCGCGTCCTCCATCGCAGAAGAGGCAAAAGGTGTCCCAAGGAAGGTCGGCCAATGCGTGCGGACCGAGATCAGGGAACTCGGTTCGAGGCTCGAAGGCGCTCCGGATAGTGGATCGGCGGTCGCCTATGCCAATGGCGTCACCGGCGTAAGCTACGACGTGGTCACACCCCTTCGCCGCTCGCGCGTGGGCGATCCGGTCACCCTTTGCCTCGTTTCCATTCCGCGCAATTGCCCGCCCGGCGACGACAGGGGCAAGGTCTATTCTGCTGCCAACTGGCGGACGCAGGAGCGCTGGTCTCTTCCCGACAGCCAGCATTCCTGCGGGGGCGCCTAAAGCTTCTTTTAAAGTGACGCCAGGAAAGCAAGCGCGGCCATGGAACGGACCGTTCCTGCATCGCGGCCCGCATCGGTTTTGATGACCGGGTTGAGAAAAGCCTGCAACCGCTGCTCCTCAGCCGCGCCGAAGCAACCAAGCCCTTGGAGGACATGGGCGGCGGCGCATTCTGCAGCGCGAGCCGCCCCATCGTCGATTTTGAGCGCCACGCCGAGACCGAGCCCGGGCAAGGCGGCGGCATAGACGCCCTCAGCGCCTCCTTTCAGGCGAACCGAGGGAACGGTAGCCATGACCTCCGTGGTGAACCCGCCGGTTCCGTTCACATAGAAGGGTTCGGCGCCCATGGCGGCGAGAAGCCTTTTCGCAGCGTCCGCTCTCGCTTTCGGCAGTTTCGACGGATCGGCAAGCCGCGCCATTCCTGTCGCCAGGCTATGCAGAGGCATGTGATAGGTAGGGACGCCGCAGCCGTCGCGCGCAAGAGAAACGGCGCTTAGATCGCAGCCGGTCATTTCTGCGAGCGCTTGGGTTACCCGCTTCTGCGCCAGGTGATTGGGGTCGATATAGCCCGAGGGGATGTCGCCGCAGGCCACGCAGGAGGTGAGAAAGCCTGTGTGCTTGCCGGAGCAATTATGGTAGGCGGCAGTGAGAGGAATGTGCGCAAGGATCGCCCTTTTCGCGGCGGCGGGCGTTCGCGGCGCCTGAATGCCGCATTCGAGGGCGGCATCGCTAAGCCCGATACGATCGAGCCACGCATTGACCGCATCGACATGCGCGGGCTCGCCCTTGTGCGAGGCGCAGGCAAGCGCAAGCTCCTTGTCCGTGAGGCCGAACCGGTCGGCGGCTCCGGTCTCGATCAGCGGGATGGCCTGCAACGGCTTCACAGCCGACCGCGGGTAGATGGACATCCGCGGGTCGCCCGCGCTGTGCACGATCTTCCCGGATGCATCGACGACCACAAAGGCGCCGCGGTGGCGGCTCTCAACGGCCGCGCCCCGCATCACCTCGATGAGTACCGGATTAGCGCTCACATCCGTAAAATCGTCATTTTGGAAACGCCAACAGCGTTATCCGGGATTATAACAGAACGGACGCCACAATTGACGGTCCCGGTTACGGCGCGAGCGCCGTTCCGGGATGACAATGGCGGTCAGAAGCTGAGCCGCGCCGCACGAAAGACATGCGGAAGCGCCAACACCTTTGCAAGCGTCGAGTCCTGAACCGGCTCATCGACGCTGACCAGCGCAAGGGCCTTCGCGCCTGGCGCTTCCCGTCCAAGATTGAAGGTGGCGATATTGACGCCTTCGGCGCCGAGCAGAGTTCCGAGCGCGCCGATATACCCCGGCTTGTCGGCGTTCTCCGTGTAAAGCAGGTTCGGCGCGAAATCAGCATCGACCGGCGTTCTGTTGATCTGGATGATGCGCGGCTTTCCGTCGGAGAAGACGGTGCCCGCGACGGCGCGCTCCTGAGAGTTGATCCTCACTGTGACGCGCATATAAGTCTCATAAGCGCCCTCCTGGCCGCGGCGGACCTCCTCAACTTTAATGCCGCGTTCTTTGGCGACGATCGGGCCCGAGACCATGTTGACATGGAGGAAGTGGCGGAGCGCGCCCGAAATCGCAGCGGAGCTTAGGGCGCGAGTGTTCATGTCGGCGACGTCGCCCGCATATTCGACGCGAATGAAGTTGGGCGCCGCATCGGTCAACTGCCCTGCGAAGGAGCCGAGTTGCTCGGCAAGCTTCACGAAGGGGCGCAGCTTCGGCGCTTCCTCCGCCGTGATCGACGGGAAATTGACGGCGTTCGAGATGGCGCCCGTGAGAAGAAAATCCGCCATCTGTTCGGCGACTTGAATCGCTACATTCTCCTGCGCTTCGCTCGTGCTCGCGCCAAGATGCGGCGTGCAGATCACATTCGGCAGGCCGAACAGCACATTTTCCTTCGGGGGCTCGACCTCGTACACGTCGACGGCGGCGCCGGCGACATGGCCCGATTCAATGGCGTCGGCAAGGTCCGCCTCGACCACAAGGCCACCGCGCGCGCAGTTGATGATGCGCACGCCTTTTTTCATCGTCGCGATCGACTGTGCGTTGATGATGTTCTTGGTCTTCTCGGTGAGCGGCGTGTGAAGGGTGATGAAATCCGCGCGGCGGAGGAGTTCTTCAAGGCTGACGCGCTCCACGCCGAGGTCGATGGCGCGCTCGTCGGTAAGAAACGGGTCATAGCCGATGACCTTCATTCTGAGGCCGTGCGCGCGGTCGGCGACGATGGAGCCGATGTTGCCGCAGCCGATGATGCCGAGCGTCTTGGACGTGACTTCGACGCCCATGAAGCGCGACTTCTCCCACTTGCCAGCCTGCGTCGAGCGGTCGGCCTCGGGGATTTGCCGGGCGAGCGCCATCATCAGCGAGATGGTGTGCTCCGCCGTCGTGATGGAATTGCCGAAGGGCGTGTTCATCACGATGATGCCGCGGCCGGTGGCGACCGGAACATCGATATTGTCGACGCCGATGCCTGCGCGGCCGATCACCTTGAGGCCCGTCGCCTTGGCGAGAACCTTCTCGCTGACCTTGGTGGCGGACCGGACCGCGAGGCCGTCATACCGGCCGATGATTTCCGCAAGCTGTTCCTTGTCGAGACCGACTTTCGTGTCGGTCTCAATGCCGCGATCCTTGAAGATCTGGGCGGCGGCGGGCGAAAGTTTGTCTGCGATAAGAACGCGAGGGGCTGCCATTATCATGTCTCCTGAAATCGTTGACTCGGCCAGCGTTGGGGCCGTCTATGCCGCCTTGGCCAGACCAGTCTTTGCGCTGGCGAAAGCCCAATCGAGCCAGGGCAAAAGCGCTTCGAGATCGGAGCGCTCGACGGTCGCTCCGGCCCAGATGCGCAGGCCCGCTGGCGCGTCGCGATAGGCGCCGACGTCAAACGCCACGCCCTCTTTATCGAGAATGGATGCGATCTGCTTTGCGACGACCGCCTGCGCCTCCGCCGAAGGGATATCCGGATCGACGATCTTCAGGCACACGGAGGTGTTCGACCGCGTCTTCGGGTCGGTCGCAAGGAAGTCCGCCCAAGGGGTGCGCACGACCCAGTCCGCGATGACCTTGAAATTCGCGTCGGAGCGGGCTTTCAACGCCTTCCATCCGCCAAGGCCCTTGGCCCAGCGAAGCGCATCGACATAATCCTCCACGCAGAGCATGGACGGCGTGTTGATGGTTGAGCCTTCGAAGATTTCGCGGTTGAGCTTGCCGCCCTTCGTCATGCGGAAAATCTTCGGCATCGGCCAGGACGGCGTATAGCTTTCGAGACGAGCGGCGGCGCGCGGCGACAGGATGAGGATTCCGTGCTGCGCTTCGCCGCCGAGCACCTTCTGCCAGGAGAAGGTGATGACGTCGAGCTTCTTCCAGTCGAGGTCTTGCGCAAAGGCCGCCGAGGTCGCGTCACAGAATGTCAGTCCCTCACGATGAGCGGGAATCCAATCGCCGTCAGGAACGCGAACGCCGGAGGTTGTGCCATTCCAGGCAAAGACGACATCGTTCTTGAAATCGACCTTGGAGAGATCGGGCAGCGCGCCATAGGGCGCTTCCAAGATGCGCGCGCCCGGGATCTTGAGCTGCTTTGTGATGTCCGTCGCCCAGTCCTTGCTGAAGGCCTCCCACACGAGAACATCCACGCCGCGCGCGCCGAGCATGGACCACATGGCCATTTCGAATGCGCCGGTGTCCGAAGCCGGTACGATGCCGATGAGATAATCGTCCGGGACGCCCAAAACGGCGCGCGTTTCGTCGATGGCAAGTTTGAGTTTGGCTTTTCCGGGCTTGGACCGGTGAGACCGGCCTAGATCGGCGCCTTTCAGATTTTCGAGGGAATAGCCGGGGCGCTTTGCGCAGGGGCCAGAAGAAAAATGCGCCACATGGGGGCGCGCAGCAGGCTTCGGAGCCGTCATAGCGGTCTACCCTTTCAGATAGTTGCCTCCCGTTGGGGGTAGGTGTCCCGCTGGGGTAGATACGGGGGGCCGCAAGCCGAGTCAAGGGAAAGCGGCGCGCTATGGACCTAAGTCATAGCGCGCCGCTGTTCGACGCGAAGCTCTAGCTCTTTGTCTTATCGTGCGTCTTATCGGAAAATTTCCGGACGCACTCTAAACGAAAGGATGAATCGGCTCGGCGTGATGCTTGGTCGCGAGGTCGCCCTGGTCGTTCGTCTCGACGAGGTGCACTTCGTAACCCCAAAGGTTGGCGAGGTGCTGAAGCACGCGCTCTGCGTCATCCTCTTCCAGGGTCACCCCGTCGACGACGTGATGGCGCAACTCCAGGCGGCGGTCGCCTTCCAGATCGACATCGACGATCTGAATGTCGGGGTCATGCCGCGAAACGTCATAATGGCGAGCCAGCGCACGCCGCACACGGTTATAGCCCCGTTCATTATGGATGGCGCCCACGTTGAGGTCTTTTTCCCGGTGGTCATCGACCACGAGGAACAGGCCCATCTTGCGGATCACCTGCGGGCTCAGGAATTGCGAAACGAAGCTCTCGTCGCGATAGTTCGCCCAGATGTCTTTCAGGGTCTCCATCGGATCGCCGTTCCCCGCAATATCCGGGAACCAGCGCCGGTCCTCCTGCGTCGGGTCCACGCAAATCCGTTCGATATCCTTCATCATGGCGAAGCCGAGCGCGTATGGGTTCAGCCCATAGTAACGCCTGTCGTCGAACTCCGGCTGCGCGACCACATTCGTGTGGGAATGCAGGAACTCAAGATACGAGCCTTCGGTGATACGTCCCTCATCGAGAAGGCGCTGCATGATCTGATAGTGAACGTAGGTGGCGCAGCCCTCGTTCATCATCTTCGTCTGGCGCTGCGGATAGAAATATTGCGCAATCAGGCGCACGATCCGAAGAATTTCACGCTGCCACGGCTTGAGGCGCGGCGAGGTCTTTTCAAGGAAATAGAGGATATTTTCTTCCGGCAGGCCGAGAAGAGCGCGCCGGCGGTCCCGCTCCGAACGCCGCTTCACCTTTTTCAGCTGTTCGGGCACCGTGCGCCACAGATCGTTGAACAGGCGCTCCCCGTGCTCGCGGCGCTCGCGTTCGCGTTTCTCTTCGGAGCGCAGGTCCATCTGGCGCTTGCCCGGATAGCGGTGGACGCCCTGGTTTTGCAGCGCATGCGCCGCATCGAGCACGCGTTCCACCTCGGCTGCGCCGTATTTGTCTTCGCAAGCGGCAATGAAATTCTTGGCGAAGGCAAGATAATCGAGGATGCCGTCCGCGTCGGTCCACTGCTTGAAGACGTAATTGTTCTTAAAGAAGTGGTTATGCCCGAAGGCGGCATGCGCCAGCACCAGCGTCTGCATCGTCTCCGTGTTCTCTTCCAGCAGGTAGACGACGCACGGGTTGGAATTGATAACGATTTCGTAGGCGAGCCCCTGCCAGCCCTTCCGGTAGAGCGTCTCGTTCCGCACGAACTGCTTGCCGAAAGACCAGTGCTGATAGAAAAGCGGCATGCCAGTCGAAGCGTAAGCATCCAGCATTTGCTCGGTCGTTATCACCTCGATCCTTGGCCGGTAAATGTTGAGCCCCAGCTCTCCGAGACCGATTTCGGCGACGCCGTCGTAGATGCGCGCAAGAGTGTCGAAGTCCCAGTCCGCACCCTTGAAGAGAAGCCGGTCGCCGGTTGTGGTCGTCGTCATCAAGCCCCCACTCATGCTGCGTTGCTTTTCTTCTCGAAGAGCTCCCGAAAAACTGGATAGATATCGCGCCGGTCGCGCACCTTGCGCATGGCCATTGGTATTTGCGGAGATTGGATCAGGTCGTAGGCGCGCCAGAGCGTGCTTGGCGGCTCGATCCCCCGCCGGCGCTCCTCCGGTTCCCTGCCGACCTCGATATAAGCGTAATGTTGGCACAGCGGCAGAATGGAGCTCTTCAAAAGGGCGACGGTCTTTTCGTTGTCGATCGGAAGATTGTCGCCGTCCGACGCCTGGGCCGCATAGATGTTCCAATTGTTCGGCGGAAAGCGATCGGCGACGACGCGAATCATTTCCTCGAGCGCCGTCGAGACAACCGTGCCGCCTGTCTCGCGGCTGTTGAAGAACGTATCTTCGTCAACCTCCTTCGCCTCGTGCGTATGCCGGATGAAGACGACCTCGACATAGCGATAGCGGCGGCTCAGAAACAAATAGAGCAAGCTGTAGAAGCGCTTCGCCAGATCTTTCAAATGCTCGTCCATGGAGCCGGACACGTCCATCAGGCAGAACATGACCGCCTGCGCGACGGGCTTCGGGTCCTGCTCGAAGCGCCGGTAGCGTACGTCGACCGGATCGATGAACGGAATATCGCGAGAACGCTTGCCGAGACGCGCAATCTGCGCCTTGATCGCTTGAATCTCATCGAGATCCGCTGGGTCCGCGCGTTCTTCAAGCTTCTTCAGCCGGGCTTCAAGGTCTTTGAGTTCTTGCGGCTTGGGCCGTTTCAGGGCGATGCGGCGGGCAAGACTGTGGCGCATGGTGCGCGGGACCGAGATCATGGCCGGCGGGCCGGAGGAACGGTAGCCCGCGCGCCGCGGCTGGGTCTTTTCCTCACCCATCACCTGCCGCTTTGCGAGATCGGGAAGCTCCAGATCCTCCAGTAACAGGTCGATGAACTCCTCGTCGGACAAGGCGAAGCGGAACTCGTCCTCGCC
>JBAVVQ010000682.1:0-2125 GCA_049697375.1 Rhodomicrobium sp. | reverse complement strand
GTATATGGCTTGGAGTTTCTGTCTGCGTGCGGCCGCTTTCGCAGAAGAAGGAAACGTGGAAGAAGCCCGAGAAAGCTTCGAAAAAGGAAAAACCCTAAGAGCGGGTCTCGATTACACCGGTCACGGCACCATTACCAAATTGGCAGGCGCCAAGGTTTACCTGCGTAGAGGCGACCTAGTTCAAGCCCAAAAACTCTGTGACTCCGCGCTGCAACAGTCGGCGGCAACGAACGAAAAATGGGTTGATGCAGAACTCTGGCGGATGAAAGGCGATTTATTCCGTCAGCCTGAACTTTTCAACATCGAAGCTGCAGAAGACTGCTACCGCCGGGGCCTTGCCATCGCGAGAGTGCAGGAAGCTTCGCTGTTCGCTTCTAAGTGCAGAGAGTCTCTTGCCCGGTTACTGGAGGCGGGTAATTGCTAGGGCTGAAGCACCACCCGGGTGTTGAGTCCAGCGATAATAAATTGGCATTATAGGCAATTTAGGCGTGTGACGTTTGCATGAGGCGGAGTGTAGGCGTTGAGGGTGGTTTCACACCCTGTTCGGCACACCCGCGTACGCAAGGCGCCGTCTGCCTTCCCGAAGGTTGCTCTGTCTATGGAGATGGTTGGGCCACTTCGGGTGCCCGGATTGTCATTTTTGACGGTGGCTTGTTGCCCGATTCACGCCCGCTTGCTCCTAGCCCACGTAATCTCAAGCCTCAACAATCGGGAGGCTAACATGACGAAAATTGCTGCAGCGATATCTGCAAAATTAGGGAGAGCACATTCTTCGCAAGAAATAAGAACGGGAGCAGGGCGGCGAACAAAACAAGGGCGGCCAATGAATACCTTTGTAGTCCTATCATCTGGCATCCTGCTCGCGGTAGCCTTGGTTACACAATCGGATGCAAGACCGCGTAACAATCAACTTAGGCCAACTCGAGCCGAGGTCTTCTACCACACCCCCGGCTACAATCTCGAGCTTAGCCAACGGGCTCTCCGCGGCCGGGATAGTTCTTGCCACAATGTGCCTGGCCTCCCCGATATGTTCGCCTGCAGCGCGAACAAACGCCGGACCTCCGCCTTCAAAGGGGCCATGTTCAGGACACCCCGCGAACCATAAGGTCCGGAAACGCCGCCGAAATGCCGCCGGGTCTGCGCCGGATATACTAAAGCCAAGGCTATAAAATGTCCGCACGCTGAACAGAGCCATCGTGATGCAACCCGCAATGACGGCTTCCCAGGGACGCTCTGGGGACGAGGCGATGCTACCACCCACGCAGACGATCGTCGCTGGACATCAGCGGCGACGAATTGAGGCCGAACGCGCCAGTTTAGAGGGTAATTGCCATGAAAAGATTGGGCGAGCATGCGATCGTGATCGGCGCCAGCATAAGTGGGCTGTTGGCCGCCCGGGCGCTATCAGATTTCTATACCGCCGTCACTGTGCTCGAACGCGATGCGTTTCCCGGGGCAGACACTTCGCGCAAGGGAGTCCCCCAGGGTCGCCACACCCATGGGCTTCTTGCGCGCGGCAGTGCGGTACTCTAGGAGTTCTTCCCGGGCTATAACAACGAGGTCGTCACGCAAAGCGGCGGATTACTCGGCGATATGGCCAACGATGTGACCTGGATAGGTCACAACGTTACCCTTGCAAGTGGAAGAGCGACCTGATCGGTCTAGCTGCGAGTCGTCCCGTGCTCGAAGGCCATCTGCGCCGGCGGCTCCTGGCGTTGCCGAACGTGCGCGCCATAGAGAATTGCGCTGTGCAGGGTGTTGCCAGCGATGCCGGTCGTAAGAGCGTGACTGGTGTACGCGCACGTGTCGACGGCAAGCCGGAAGAAACCGTCAACGCGGACCTTGTCGTTGATGCGACCGGCCGCGGCTCATCAAGTGCGGCCTGGCTTGAAGAACTCGGCTACCAACCTTCCGCCAACGAGAAGGTCGAGATCGGCATTGGCTACATGACCCGTAAGTATCGACGCCAGCCGACTGATCTTAACGGTAAGCTCGGCATAGTTGTCGCCGGCAGTGCGCCGAACTGGCGGAACGGCGTCATCCTCGCGCAGGAGAACGACAGCTGGACCGTCAGTGCCGGCGGTCTTCTCGGCGACGACGCTCCCGACGACGATCAAGGTTTTCT
>JBAVVQ010000681.1:0-1505 GCA_049697375.1 Rhodomicrobium sp. | reverse complement strand
CGGATTACCCTGTGGTTCGCGACACGTCTCCTTCTGAGGGGTTTACCAAAAAGAAAGCCGCTTTCGGCATGGGCGCTAATGGAGCGGTTCGGGACTCTAAATCTTTCCGGTCCGTCATTTAATCGCCTGCGACACCCGGGGGCCGCCGCTGGCGCTTCACCTCGCCGCGCTTCGTCTTGCCTGTCAGCCGCCGTTGTTTCGCGCCAAGGGTTGGTCGCGTCGGCTTGCGAACGGCGCGCTCGATGGCCGCCTGCCTAATCATGCGGACGAGTCGGCCGATGGCATCCCTGCGATTGGCTTCCTGCGTGCGGAAGTTTCCGGCTGTGAGCACGATCTCGCCGTCCTTTGTCATCCGCGCCCCAGCGATGTGTTCCAGGCGCAGGCGCACCGCGTCCGGCAGGCTTGGCGAGCGGCGCACATCAAAGCGTAATTGCGCTGCGCTCGAAACCTTGTTCACGTTCTGGCCGCCAGGGCCGCTCGCCCGAATGAAGGTCACGACAATCTCGGTCTCATCGAGCGCGATCTTATCGGTAATTTCGATCATGACTTGGCGCCTCGTGTCAGAACAAGCCCATGGCGAGCCCCGCGGCCAACGTGGCGCCAAGCGTACGGCATTTTTCGAGATCGTTTGCGACGATGACCTTCGGCGCCAGGATCGCCTCGGGCGTTTGGGCATGCGTGCAGATGATCAGAGGTTCCGCCACCGCCCGCAAACGCCAGCCAGTTGCGATACGCGTCGCCTGCCGGGATGCGTTCGCGCCGTCGCTGCCCGCGCAAATCAAGAGGCCGTAAGGCCGCCCATTGACCCGGCCGAGGACCGGATAGTAGCTGCGATCGAAGAAATCCTTCATAAGCCCCGAAAGCGCGGCGAGGTTCTCCGGCGCGGCGAAGATATAGCCATCGGCGGCAAGCACGTCGCCGGGTCCTGCGGCGGTCGCCTGAAGCAGACGCACATCAACGCCGGGTTCCGCCGCGGCGCCCCTTGCCGCCGCCCCCGCCATCTGGCGCGTTCCGCCTGTCCGGGAATGATAAACGATCAACAGAGTTTGCATCCGGCCTCATCTGGGCTGCGCCGGCTGGCACGTCAAAGGCCCGTCCCATGCGACGGGAAGGGCTGCACGGACTCAACATCTCAAGCAGCGCGGCGAATTGGAGGGCGGTCCAGGGGCGCGAAGAGCACCGAGATGTCCGCCTCGGTCAGGTCGAGTCCCGACTTGGAAACGCCGGCGAAGAGTGCTTCGGCAAGGGCGGCCTTGCGCGACTTAAGGATTTCGATCGCGGCTTCGATCCCCTCCTCCACCATCAGTTTATAGACGAAAACCGGCTTATCCTGGCCAATACGGTAAGCGCGATCCGTGGCCTGGTTCTCCACCGCCGGGTTCCACCACGGGTCGTAGTGGATGACCGTATCCGCAGCCGTCAGGTTAAGGCCCGTTCCGCCCGCCTTGAGGCTTAAGAGAAAGAGCGGAGCTTGGCCCGCTTGAAAAGCCTTGACGGGGCTCGAG
>JBAVVQ010000680.1:0-2351 GCA_049697375.1 Rhodomicrobium sp. | reverse complement strand
GCCTCGTCCTGGGTAGTTTCGGCTTCGATGAGCGCGAGGCCGGGACCAGGACTGCCCTCTCTCTTCCTTTCATCGCTGGCGAAGCTTGCCCATTGGGCTGTGGTCGAAGCGGGTCGCAGCGCCTCGCTCAGAAACGCCGCGCGGCGAAGACTTTCGCGCCCGGGAGAAGGGGGGGCGAGGTCGCGTATGGTCTCGCGGCCTGCGTCGAGCCTCGATAAAAGCTGATGCAGCCCGTGTTGCGGGTGCTCCGGGTGGCCGCCAAGCACAGCCCAGGATTCGGCGTCCAGATGACGGTCGAGCCCGTGAAGCACGATCGCCGAGTTCGGCCGCTCTTTCAGCGTCTCCATCAGCGCCATGGTGGCGGCCACGCTCGCCGTGGAACCGGCGATAATGACAGGGGCGTTGCTTTCCCGGATGAATTCGGCTTCGACCGCCATGAGCCGGTTGCGCCGTTCCTGCCCGTCGAGCTTGTTGATTCGCAGCTTGTAGGCGGCCCAGCCTTTTCGCACAGCCCTCAGAAGCTGGAGGGAAAGCTGCTCGCTGCCGGAAGCCTCCGAGTTGTCGAGCCTGTCGATGCGGGAGAGGTCCGCCCCTTCGTTATGGGCCTCGTCGATCAGCGCCCCGATCTCGCTCGCGATTGCAGCGGCGCTGACAGCGGGGACATCGGGAAAAAGGCGCTCGCCCGGCGCCGTTATCGTGCTGCGCATCTTCGCGGCGGCTTCAAGGGCGCAGGCGCTTAAGTGGATTTGGCGCTCAAGCTCGGTGAAGGCGGAAGGGATGGCGAGCGCTTTTTTGAGAAGGGCAATCGCCGCCTTCGTCGACTCCATCCGCGTTCCATAATTCGCGAAAAGGTCGAGCGGGTCGGCATCGCCCAGCACGCGAATGCGCGGAAGGAAAGTGGCCTCGTTCGGCGAAAGCCAGAGAAATTCAAGCTTGAGAGGTTGAACGGCCGCTTGCGAAGGCAGGTAGATGGTGAGGCCCGGCAGGTCATGCGGCTCGGGCGCGCCCGCGTTCCAGATCGAGCCGTTGAGAATCGAAGCCGCCAGCGTCTTCAGGAAGGGCGAATGGGCCGGGCAGTTCAGGATTGCGGGACCGCCCGCGAAAGGGTCTGGCTTAGGCGCTGAGAGGCTGCCTTTCATGCAAATGGCTTTCCGCTTCCAAAAGGGCTTGCGGCGTCCCCACATGCATCCACGTGCCGTCGAGCACAGCGCCGAAGAGGCTTCCAGCGGCGCTTGCCCGGTCGAAGATCACATTCAAGGAGAAGGCTTGATCGTGAATGGCTTCGAAGAGGCTGGGAGTTAGGATGGACACGCCAGCAAAAACGTAAGGCGCATCCTCACCTTTAATTCTGCGTTTTAGATGGCCGCCGGCGTCCCTGTGGAAATCTCCGACCCCATTGTAACCGATGCTTGCGTCGCGTCGCGCGAGCAAGAGAAGAGCGTTCATGCGCTCCCGATCCCAGGCGGCCATCAGCATCTTCAGGTTGGAGTGCGCGCCCTCGCTCCAAACCGAATCCGAGTTGTGAACGATGAACGGGCGCCGTCCGAGATGCGGCAAGGCGTTGCGAACGCCGCCGCCCGTTTCCAGGATGCCCGCGCGCTCGTCCGAGATGATAATCTGCGGCGCCGCGCGGCCGCGGACGTGAGCCTCGACCTGTCCGGCGAAGTGATGGACATTCACGACAGCGCGTTCGACGCCCGCCTCGGCGAGCCGGTCGAGCGCATGATCGATGAGCGCGCGCCCGGCAAGTCTCAGGAGCGGTTTCGGAACGCGGTCGGTCAGCGGACGCATGCGCGAGCCAAATCCCGCCGCCAGCACCATCGCGGTGTCAATCGCGCCGCTATCGGCTGTTTCCATATCGGGTCCAATCTTGGTGGGGCGTCCCATGTCTTATTGGGTGGCTCCTGCCGCCTTTAGATTGGCCTCATACCACGCTCGAAGCGGCTTGAGATCGGGGTGAGCGAGGTTGCGGAACAGATAACGCCCAATGCGTGGCAAATGTGCAAGATAGCCATTCTTGCCATCCCGCAGCGACAGGCGCGCGAAAATGCCAAGGATCTTGGTGTTGCGTTGTGCGCCAAGGATTGCGTAAGCCTTCGCGAAGGAGACGGCGTCGAAGCCCGGGTGCGCTTTCGCAGTCCCGTCGCAATACCGGGCGTAGAGAGCGCGCTCGCTCTCCTCCGGCACATCGAGCCGCCCATCTTGCAGGAGGGAGACGAGGTCGTAGGCGGGATGGCCCCAAACGGCGTCCTGGAAGTCAATCACGCCAAGCCGCCGCAAATCGCTTCGCTCCTCGCACAAAAGGAGGTTGGGCGAATGATAATCCCTGAGGAGGAGGTCCTTCTCCTGCT
>JBAVVQ010000679.1:0-9092 GCA_049697375.1 Rhodomicrobium sp. | reverse complement strand
CGAACGCAAACTCCGGCGTGTGCACGCCAATGACGACAAGGCCCTGATCTTTGTATTTCTCGGCCCATGCCCTGACATAGGGGATGGACCTGAGGCAGTTGATGCAGGAATAGGTCCAGAAGTCGATCAGAACCACCTTGCCTTTGAGACCTTCCCGCGTCAGAGGCGGCGAGTTCAGCCATTCCACAGCCCCCGAAAGCGGCGGCATAACCCCCTCTGGAGGGAGGCTGGCGGCCTCGGGCTTGCCCGCCATCGTCATGGCGCCGCCCTTCATCATCGCTGGGCCATCCATGACGACGGACGGCTGCGGCTGAGAGTTGGAGACGCCCGGCCGCAGCCTATCGACCAGCCCTTGTTCGAGCGCCGCCGTGTTTCCGAGCGAAACGCGCGTCAGAAAGCCCGTATCGAAACCAAACGCGATTGCCACAACGCCAGCCAGCACGGCTGCTCCCAGGCCACGCCTGATCCACTCCCCGGCGCCAAGAAATCGCTTCATGGCGGCGAAGATCCGCCCTCCGGCGAGGAGCGCCAGCGCAAGTGATGTGGCCGCGCCCGCGGCATAGGCGAGCAGCAGGAACGAGGTCTTCAGACTCGCTCCTTGCAGGGCCGCCCCGGTGAGGATCAAGCCTAGGATCGGCCCGGCGCAAGGCGCCCAGAGAAGGCCGGTGGCGACGCCAAGCAGGGCCGGCGCCAGCACACTCGATCCGCCGTCCTTGTCGGCGGCCTGCGAAAGCCGGTTTCCCAAAGCGACAACGGGCCTTGTCAGCCTCTCGGACAGCGCCGGAAAGAGCAGAACGAGGCCGAAGCCCGCGAGAAGCACGAGGGCTGCGATGCGGCCATATCGATTGGCCTCCACCGCCCAGCCGCCGCCAACGGCGGCAAGCGTGGCAATGGCGGCGAAGGTCAGCGCCATGCCGGCAAGCATCGGCAATCCATGGCGAAGGAACGGCCTGCCGGCGCTCGCAAACACGAAAGGCAGCACCGGCAGGATGCAGGGGCTGAGGATCGTCAGAACGCCCCCCAGATAAGCGAGCAGAAACAAAATCATGGCTGGATCACCCCCGCTAGGCCGTCGCAGGCTTGAAAAGCAGCGCGGCGCCATTCATGCAATAGCGCAGACCCGTGGGCTTCGGGCCGTCATCGAAGACGTGGCCGAGATGACCGCCGCAGCGCCGGCAATGAACGGCTGCGCGCACCATGCCGTAGGATGTGTCTGATTCCGTTCCGATGGCCTTATCCAAAGGCGCCCAGAAGCTTGGCCAGCCCGTGCCGCTGTCAAACTTGGTGGTCGAGGAAAAAAGGTCGAGATCGCATCCCGCGCAGGCGAAATTGCCTCGCCGGTGCTCGCTAAGGAGGGCGCTCGTATAGGGGCGCTCGGTCCCGCTTTGCCGCAAGATCGCATATTGGTCCGGCGTGAGCATCTTGCGCCACTCCTCATCGCTGTGAGTGACTTCGAAAGGGCCGCTGTTTTGGGGTTCGGCATGGGGGCCGGCTGTTTTCAGCATCCAAGGCAATGCGGCGGCGGCGCCGATAAGAATTCGTCGTGTCATCATGTGTCGGTTTCCCGTCCAAGGCTAAAGAGCGGTTCTTAAAATCGAGTACGAAGGCAAATGCCGCTTTTATACGCGCCGAAGGCTCATCACGCATAAGTCATCGGCTGCGAACGCGGCGTTACCGCAGCCGGCTCGGGCTGGCGCTCTACGCTATCGTAGAACTGCATTTCGCATGACCGGGAACGCCGCCCCGAAGCGCGCTCACAAAGTGATCCAGCGATGCGACGCCGGGTCCATATTTCATCAGATAAAGCAGCGCCGCCGCCCACACGCCATGAGTATCGAAGGCATTGGGATAGACAAAGATCTCGATGGTGAGCGTCATGACGAGAAGCGCGAGCGCGGCGAACCGCGTTAAGAACCCGGCGAGAATGAAGAGCGGCAGGCTGAGTTCCGCGGTCGTCGCCATGGTGGCCGCGATCTCGGGCGGAATGAGCGGCAGCTTGTATTCGTCGGTGAAGAGCGCGAGCGTGTTGCCATTGCTCCAGCCGTCGACCTTCAAAAGGCCCGAGCGCAAAAATGTCGTGGCGATGCCGATGCGGGCGACAATTGCGATCAGGTCGCCGGGTATTCTTTCGAACAAGGCTGTCGCCCTGGCGATCAAGCTAAACATGACAGGGGTCTCCTAGCTCAGAGGCGGGAAAGGCGAAGCTGCAAAAAGCGCCGGCTGTGATGAGTTTGGCGAAGGCTGGGGTAAGGTTGAACCCGTCAAATCCTGCGCCTTCAAGTCCTGCGCCTTTCATGGCGGCTTTGCCGAGCGTCGCGCCTTCGGAAAGCGCAGCGGTAAAGGCATGCTCGGCTTCATCGAGCCGGACAACGAGCACCTCGTCATCGGGACGGACAATGAGCGCCGCCTCTCCAGCCAGATCCGGGCCTATCGGGCGAATCTCGGCATCGTGTGCGTTCGTCTCCCAAATGCTCACGATCGGATAGGGGGAAACGATAAGCGCAGCCGAAGGGTGGAACTCAAAGGTGAGCGCAAAAGCTCGATCGGAAGGCGTGCGGGCGAGATCGGATGACCCCAGCGCTTTGCGGTCCGCAGCGTGATAGGCCCTGTGCCGCAGCCATTCGAGGCGCGCGACATCAGCGAGATAAGGCAGCGCGCTCGCGGGCTCGAAGCTCTCCAGAAAAGCGCCGAAACCCTCCCCATAATCGATGAGCATGGGCGAGCGCGGCGGATGCGCCTCGATGAAATGGCCTGCCGCGGCTTCGAAGAAATCCTCGCCGACCAGCCGCTCAATGACGGGATAACGGCCGCGCAAGGCGCCGATGAGGCTTGCAAATACGTTATTGCGGTGCACACGAAAGCGTTTCGAGCGGGTTAGCTCGCCGGGCTCAGCGCCTCCGCGTTGCATGAGCTTACGCGAAAAACGAGCTTGCAGACGCAATAGGCTTTCAGCCCTCTCAATGGAGGCGCGCATGGTCCTGCCTCCCTTGCGCCTTCAAGAGCCTTTCGGCCTTATCCGCCTCGGACTGGAGCGTTGCGAAAGCCGGGATGTCATTGTCCCATTCGATCAAGGTCGGCAGCGGCCCGCTTCGTTGCAGCGCGCGCGAATAAAGCGCCCAAACCGCCTCGCGGACGGGACTGTCATGCGCATCGATGAGAAGGCGCTCGTCCTCGTCCGGCTCCGCCTCGAAATGTCCGGCGAGATGGATTTCCCTCACATGCTCCATGGGGAAGTCGCCAAGATACGCATTGGCGTCGAAACCGTGATTGACCGCAGAGACATAGACGTTGTTGACATCGAGGAGGAGCCCGCAACCCGTTTTGCGAGCAAGCTCGGAGAGGAACTCCGTCTCGCTCATCTCGCACGCCTCGAACGCAACATAAGTCGAGGGGTTCTCGATCAGGATTTGCCGCCCAAGCGCGCATTGCGTCTCATCGACGTGCGCCGCCACATGCGCCAGCGTTTCATCCGTGTAGGGCAGCGGCAAAAGATCGTTGAAATAGACGCCTTCATGCGTCGACCAGGCGAGATGCTCCGAGAACAGGCCCGGTTCATAGCGGTCGATCAACGCGCGAAGACGCTTGAGATGCGCCTTGTCGAGCGCGCCTGCGCCGCCAAGGGAAAGCCCCACCCCATGGATGGAGAGAGGATATCGTTCGCGCGCCCATTCCAGAAAGCGATGCGGCGGGCCGCCCGCGCCCATGTAGTTTTCGGCGTGGACCTCGAACCAGCCGATATCCGGCAGGCTTTGCATAATAGCCGTCCTATGCTCGGGCTTGAGCCCGATCCCGGCGCGAGCCGGGATCGAGGCAAGCCGATGCTGTCCGGCGTCAAGCACGGCAAGCATGGCGCGATCTCCTTGATGGGTTTTGACGGTTGAAACTTTAAGGAGACGTCAGCCTTTTATCCACTCGAGCGAGCCCTTCCTCATCATGCCGGACTTGAGCTTTACCTCGGTCGTGAGGCATGTGCCCTTCGGAACATACTTCCAGGCGCCTTTGTCGTAATCGGCCTTGGTGGTGCCGGCGCAGGAGTTGTTGCCGGTCGACGCGCAATCATTATGCCCCGCGGTCGAGATGCCGAAGCACTTTTCCTTGGCCATGCTGTCCTTGCTCATCATGCCCTCGTCGGCGGCCTGCGCGGCCGAGGCGAGCGCAAGGGAGGCTGCAAAAGCGCCGGCAAGCGCCGCACTGATCGTTCGGTTGCTCATGTCGTAACTCCTTCTTGCAAAAAGAGCCGCCAGCGGCTCACATCAGGAACTACGACTGCATTGCCTTTTGCGTTACAGCGGTCACGCTTCTGTGTCCGTGTACTGATTCCAAGTCACGGATTGGTGAAAAGCGGGTAACGAAAATGCGGCGAGCGACGTAAGAGAAGAATGGAGCAAATCCGTGCGCAGCGAGGAAGCGCGATGGGCGGGTTGGATGCGGGCTGCGAATGCCGGTGATAACCAGGCCTACCGCCGTCTACTTGAGGCTTTGACGCCCTTTTTGCGCATGGTTGTGCGCCAGGGATTTGCGCGAGCCGGACTGAGCGGCAGCGAAGTGGAAGACGTGGTGCAGGAAACTTTGCTCGCTATTCATTTGAAGCGTCAGACCTGGGATGCGGAGCAGTTGTTCACGCCGTGGGTGCGGGCGGTCGCCCGCAACAAGCTGATCGACAATCTTCGCCGCCGCGGGAACCGCACGGACCTGCCTATCGAGGATTTCGCCGACGTTCTTCCGGCCGAGCCTTCCTCGGAAGAGATATCGCAAGCTGAAGCCGAGCGCCTGCTCTCTGTCCTTGGCGGCCGGCAACGCGAGATCGTCCAGGCCATCTGTGTTGATGGCGCGTCGATCAAGGAGGCCTCGGCGAAGTTCGGCATTTCGGAGGGCGCAACCCGCGTCGCCCTGCACAGAGGGCTTGGAGCTCTGGCGGCGGCTTATAGGAGCGGCGAGCGATGAGAACGGACGATCTGATCAATGCGCTTGCCGAAGACCACGCGGCGCGCCCGCGCCTGGGATCTCTGCGGCAGACTTTTTTTGCCGCCGTGGCGCTGGGGTTGGCCATCGCCGCCATCGCTTTCGCGCTAACCCTCGGTATTCGCCCGGACATCGCTCTCGCAATGCAAACCTGGCGCTTCGACTTCAAGCTGGTGATGACAGTCACCCTCGCGGTCACATCCGCCAGGCTTGTGTGGAGGCTCAGCCGGCCCGCCATTGACGCGCGCCCTGCGGAAATGGCCATGGCCATCGCGCCTGTGCTGTTGCTCGGCGCGGTCACTTACGAGCTTTGGTCTGTCCCTGAGCCTCAATGGTTGCCGCGCGCCATCGGCTCTAAGTCCATCGCGTGCCTCCTCAGCATAAGTTTCCTTTCGATTGCCCCGCTCGGCGGCGCGTTTTACGCGCTTCGCCAAGGCGCCCCGCTAAGGCCAGGTTTCGCGGGCGCCGCCGCAGGGCTGCTCGCCAGCGCGCTTGCAGCCATGCTCTACGCGCTTCACTGCCCGGACGACTCGCCTCTGTTCGGCGCGATCTGGTATACGGCCGCCATAAGTCTCGTCACTGTCGCAGGAATGATCGCCGGGCGAAGATTTTTGCGTTGGTGACAACAGCGGCTAAGCTCAACTCCGCTTAAATGGATAACAGGTGCTCCGAGACGGCCTTCGCAACAGCCTGGGCGCGATTGCTGACGTCGAGACGCTTCATGGCCTGATCGCAGTGGAAGTTCACGGTGCGCTCGCTGAGCCCCAGAATGATCGCGATCTCCGATGAGGTCTTCCCGCGCCCGACCCAGGTGAGCACCTCGCGTTCACGGTCTGTAAGATGGTAGTCCGAGCGTCGGCGGGGGCCGTTTGACTGCCGGCGGAGCCGATTCTGGATCACCGTGTGGAGCATCTCAAAATCAACGGGCTTTGTCAGATAATCATCGGCGCCAAGGCGGCGGCCGGTAAGCTCGCTATCGCGGTCGCCGAGCGCGGTGAGGAAGACGAACGGGGTGGCGGCGTAGTCCGGTCCCGCGGCGGCCACACGTTCTAAAACCTCAAACCCGCTCATTTGCGGCATCCGCACATCGCAAACCACGAGGTCTGGCTTTTCCGAAAGGATCGCCGTCAGCCCTTCCTCACCATTGCGCGCCACGACGGTTTGATAGCCAAGCTCCGTCAGAGCCTCGGAGAGTAAGCTTGCGGTCTGATCGTCGTCTTCAATGCACAAGATCTTGCTCAAGGGCCTTCCTATCGCGTTGGTCTGGCCGTTTCCGATGGGGAGCGACACAGTCACTTTGCTCCCATGGCCGACGTCGCTCTCTATGGTCATGCGGCCCCCATGTTGCTCGACGATCTGCTCCACAAGGCTTAGTCCGATGCCGGTGCCCGGGATCGATCCCGCGTTGCTGCCGCGGAAGAAACGCTCACGGACCCGGCGCAGCTCAGCGGCGGGGATGCCGATGCCGTGATCGGCGATACTAATCTTAACCGAGCCATCGCGGGTCTCGCCGAAAATCTCGACAAGGCCGCCCTCAGGTGAATATTTTAGCGCGTTCGAAATCAGATTGCTGAAAGCGCGCCGCAAGAGCTTCGGATCTCCATGAACCTTCGGAAGGTGATTGAACTCTTCGACAAAACGCGCCTTGAGATCAATAGCCTTGTAATAATCGACCAGGCCGTGAAGCATCTCGGCGGGATCGAAGCCGCCCTTTTGCGCTTCCGCCGGGGCGTTCAGCATTTCCATCTCGGCTGTAAGGCTGGCGACAAGGCTTGTCATCTGAAAGACAGCAGACCGGATTTTCTCGGCCCTTTCGGCTATTTGAACCGGCGTCGCATGATCCCTCGTCGCAACGAGCCGCTGCGCATGGCCGTCGATATAAGTGAGCGGCGTTCGAAACTCGTGAGACATTGTCGTAAGGAAATTTCGCTGAGCCGCCGTTAGTTCCCGCTCCTTTTCGAGCGTCGTGGCCAGGATGTCCGCTTGCATCGCAAGGTTCTTGCGCGTTTCCAGAAGCTCGACCGTGTTTCTTCTCAGCACAGCGACGGAACGCGCCATCTCGCCTATTTCGTCGCGCCTGTTCTCAAAGGGTATCGTAAAATTCGTGTCGTTATGCGCCAACCGCCGCAGGCTGCCCGCAATCTCAAGAAGGGGCCGGGAGAATGAGCGCCAAAAATAGAAGGCGAGGCCCGCGAATAGAACAAGCATGGCAAGAATGAGATCGGATATGAACCGCTGGGCGGTTGCGATGGTTTGCCTGCCGCGCGCGCGCGGCCTGCGCCTTCACATGCGTCAGATCGACAAGTTCCCTCAGCTCATGCGCCGCTTTTCGAAATGTGGTGAAGGCGTCGCCATGGAAGAAAGAAACAGCCTCCCGGCTTTTTCCGTTCGCGACGAGATCAGCCAAGGTCTTCACCTGGGCTAGGTGAGTCTGCCAATCGCTGGCGAAAACATCGAAAGCCTTCATCTCATCGGCATCGTGTTCAATCGCCCTATAGGCGGCGACGTCCTCTTCCGCGAGCTTCATGTATCGTTCGACATCGCTCGCTTTATCTTGAGCGCCGCCGAGAAGAAGCTCGGCCTCTTCGGTCCGGACGCGCGCGACGTGATGCCTGAGGTTGCCAAGGATCTGGATGGATTCCAGCCAGCGATTGCGTATTTCGGAGGACGCAATATCGACATTGGCGAGGCTTCCAAGGCTGAGGCTGCGCACCAGCACGACAGCGGCCACAAATAGAATTGCGATGAAGGCGAGCTTCGCAGGAGCGGAACGGCGAAGAGACAGAAACGTCGACATCTTCAGCTTCACTATAAGAGCAAAATTGCTCGGTCCTTTATGTAGGACCTGGTTCCAATCCGCCACACTGTCAGAACTGACAGGCTGAAAAGCTCACGGCGGAGACCATCTCCCAGACATGGATTTCGTAACCGGCGTCGCTTTACGCAACAGAGGGGACCGATGACTGAGAACGACTCACGGCATAGCAGCTTGGGCAGGCGGCTCTTCAGCTTTGCGTGTCTCTTAGCGACGTTCGCGCTCGCCTTCGGCGCTTATTCGATCTGGAGCGGAAGTCAGAAAACGGTCACCGCGCAACCGGCGCAAGCGACGGTTCCCGTCCAGACAACCACAGTTCAGGCGAAATCCATCGAGATTACCCGTATTGGGCTTGGCACCGTCACCCCCTGGCAGATGGTGAATATCACACCTCAGGTTTCCGGCCGCATCGTCCAAATTCCGTTCCGCGAGGGCCGCGACGTGAAGGAAGGCGAGGTTCTGGTGCGTATCGACCCCCGCCCCTTCCAGGCGGCGTTGGATCAGGCCAAGGCCAGGAAAGATCAGGATGCCGCAAACCTCGCCAATACCGAGAAAAATCTTGAGCGCGATCGCACGCTTCTCACCAAGGGCGGCTTTGCGACGCAACAGACCGTCGATAATGAAACAGCGCAAGTTCAGGTTCTGAAAGCCACGATAGAGGGCGATCAGGCGGCCATCGAGGCGGCCCAGCTCAATCTCGATTTCGCAACGATCACAGCGCCGTTTCCGGGCGTGGTCAGCCTGCGCAACATCGACATCGGCAATCTTGTCACGCCTGCCGCGATCATCGCGACCGTGACGCAGATCGAACCGATCGCTGTCGACTTCACGCTGCCGCAGGCCGATCTCCAGGACATTCAGTCCGCCGCAAAAGCTGGCGCGCCCGAGGTGCTGGTTTACGACCAGGACGGGAAGGCGCTGCTCGCGAAAGGCCAGCTCGACGTCATCAACAATCAGGTCGACCAGGCAAGCGGCACCATAAAGTTGAAAGCGCGGTTCGATAACAAGGACCGCAAGCTCTGGCCAGGCGCCTTTGTGCAGGTCGCGGTGGTGATCAGAACCGATCAGGACGCGCTTGGACTGCCATCCGAAGCCGTGCAGCGCGGCCCCAATGGGGCGTACGTCTGGCTTGTCTCACAAAAAGAAACAGCGAACCGGCAGCCCGTCCAAATCGGCGAAATCCAGAACGGCGTTACGGTCATCACGCATGGCGTCAAGGCCGGCGACCGCATCGTCGTGACCGGACAATACAGCCTGACGCAAGGCGCCCGCATCACCGAAGCCAATCCTGCGCAGCTCGCACAAGCCCAAGGCG
>JBAVVQ010000678.1:0-10946 GCA_049697375.1 Rhodomicrobium sp. | reverse complement strand
CCATGTGGCTGCTTGCTTTCGCCTTTGCGGCAGGCTGGACGATCTCCACTGCGATGGCGGCCCATCTGCCGAGGCTTTTGGAGTCGGCCGGCGCATCGCCAGCGCAAGCCCTGCTGGCGGGCATTCTCATCGGCCCCGCCCAGGTCGCCGCGCGCCTCGCGGACGTGCTGTTCCTCCAACGGTTTCACCCGCTGCTTTCGGCGCGCGTCGCGGCGGTTCTGCACCCATTGGGGGCTGGCCTGCTCACCTTCGGAGCGGGCGCGGTTCCTGCGTTTGTGTTGCTGCACGGCGCTGGCAACGGAATCCTCACCATCGCGCGCGGCTCGGTGCCCCTCGCTCTCTACGGCCCTGTCAATTATGGCTACCGCCTTGGCATTCTCGGCGCGCCTTCACGCATGGCGCAGGCCGCGTCTCCTCTACTGTTCGGCGTTCTCATTGATGCGTTCGGCGGTGGCGCCTTCTTCTTTTCGGCCGCGCTTGGGCTCGCCGCGCTTGCATCTCTTTGCATGATTAGAACGTCGCTGCATCGGGGACAGATTGAAAGCGGCGCCGAGGCCAAGGCGCAATTATGAGGCGACGCCAAACGGCGAGTTAAGGCGTCCGATCGGCCTGGCGCGCCAACGGTTTTTTTGTGCAGAAACGCCGGCCCTTCTTCGCTCGTCTGGCGATAGCGCAAGCAGCAACTGTTGCGGGACCGCGCAAACCTGCTTAGCGTGAGCTCATGAACGCACGTCTCATGGATCGCGAAAAACAGGACGAGGACTCAGGCGAGCTTTCGCTGCGGCCTCAACGCCTCCCCGAGTTCATCGGGCAGGCGCAGGCGCGCGCCAACCTCAAGGTATTCATCGATGCGGCGCGAGCACGGGGAGACGCCCTCGATCACGTTCTTTTCGCGGGCCCTCCCGGCCTGGGGAAGACCACACTCGCCCAGATCGTCGCGCGAGAGCTCGGCGTGAATTTTAAGATGACGTCCGGGCCTGTGATTGCGAAGGCGGGCGACCTTGCGGCGCTTCTCACCAACCTTGAGGAGCGCGATGTGCTATTCATCGATGAAATCCATCGGCTGAACCCGGCCGTAGAAGAAATCCTTTATCCGGCGATGGAGGATTTCCAGCTCGATCTCATCATCGGGGAGGGGCCGGCGGCACGCTCTGTCCGTATCGATCTTGCGAAATTCACCCTTGTCGGCGCCACGACAAGAACGGGTCTTCTGACGACGCCTTTGCGGGACCGCTTCGGCATTCCTATCCGGCTCAATTTCTATACCGAAGATGAGCTCGAAGAGATCGTCAAACGCGGTGCGCGCGTGCTCGATATGCGGATGACTCCCGACGGCGCCCGCGAAGTGGCGCGGCGGAGCCGTGGCACGCCGCGGGTGGCGGGAAGGCTGCTCCGGCGCGTGCGAGATTTCGCCGCAGTTGGCGGTGAAAAGGAGGTCGATCGCAGGGTGGCGGATACCGCGCTGGGGCAGCTTGAGGTCGATTCTCTGGGCCTCGATTCCATGGATCACCGCTATCTGCGCTGCATCGGAGAAAATTACGGCGGCGGCCCTGTTGGCATCGAAACAATTGCGGCTGCGCTGAGCGAGGGCAAGGACGCGCTTGAGGAAGTGATCGAACCCTATCTTTTACAACAAGGGTTTATCGGCCGCACGCCACGCGGCAGGGTGCTCACATTGAAGGCTTTTCGCCATCTCGGTCTCGCCGCTCCGCAGACCGGCCGGGATGGTTCGCTTCCTCTTTTTGAAGGCTCCCGGGATGAGTGATTTGCCCCTCACGGAAGCGTAAGAGCCACAGTCAAGATTCACCCACAGGATACGCACAGCATATCTCAGAGCTGTGACCCTTTTTGGATGACATTTCCCCTGGAATGCATTCTTATGAACTCAAGCAGAGTAGCTGCAAAGGTTCCAGTCCACGTGGACTCAATTGCCACGATGGATGGAACGGAACGCCTGACGATTTAAGTTTCGCGTACGTCAGGCGATTTCGTTAAAGTCTATCGAACTTACCCTTCACATATTTGTTTTATGGATAGGTGCCCGTTAACGGGCATATTCATCAAATTGCCTTGATCCGGGACGACCTTCACGCACGTAGACGCAGCAGGTTTTTTTTGCCTATAGTCAGCCCATGAGCAACGCGACGAGCATTAACTTGAAAACGAGTCGGGCCGCTTTAGGAGTAGTAGGACGCGCCGTTTGGTGCGGCGCGCTAATGGCGCTTCCGCTCTCCGGACTTGTTCTCTTTTTTGAAATGACGCAACCTGCGAAGGTCTTGAACGCCGGGATTGCGCAGACGCAGCTCGCGAGCAATGCGTCGGAAGTCATCAGCGAAGGCAGCGTCAGGCCGTGGCATTTTCGAGGGCATGTATCGGTTGCCCGGTTCGAAGGCGTAAGCGCTCAGCGCCGGTCTGATGATACAGAGCAGCCCGCCGAGCAAATCTTATCCGCAAGCGATGCCAGGCGAGTCCTGGCGAGCGCTCCATTCGGGAGCCTCAGGCCGGGATTTCAGGCCGAATTTCTTTCCAGGGAGCGGCACCGCATCTTGCTTCGTATCGTAAGCCGTGAACCGATTTTCGATCGTACCGTTCCCGATAATTCACGTCTTATGAATATCACCGAGGCTTCAACAGCCAGCCTCATGAGTTTCTCCTGGGGCAATTGGATGTACAAGGCGGCGATCGAGGACAAGGGTGTTGAGCCTGATGTGGTCGTTCAAAAGGTTCTTTAGTCTAGTGCACAGAGCTTTCGCGAAGGCGGGAGCTTTTTGATTCAGGAGTTCATGCTTCTGAAAAATGCCAGTCCCCAACAGACCGCGTTTGAGATGGTTACGGCAAACGGGCTTGTCTCGAAGACCGTCTCTTCCAGCAAGTCGATGGGGCGCTTGATTAAGACCCCTCATGCATAAGCGTGCGATAGAACCCGAGTTCGCGCTCGAGGCAGGCGCAGATAGTGTCCGCCCTTCTAAAGCCGTGCCCTTCGCCCGAAAATTCGTGATATTCAACCGGGACGCCCTTTAAGCGCAAGGCTTCGGCAATTCTGATCGATTGCTCCTTCGGCACGACCTGATCCTCGACACCTTGGAATAAGATCAGCGGCGTATCGATCGCCTCGATGTGATGAATGGCCGAACGCTCCCGATAGAGCGCCTCATGATCGTCAAGCGATCCGCCAAGGAGCGTGGACTGGTATCCCTGCTCGAATTTATGGGTGGTTCGCTGAAGTGCGACGAGATCGCAAATCCCATAATAACTGGCCGCGCCTCGAAAAACACTCGCGGATGCAATCGCCATCAGCACCGTGTAGCCACCCGCGCTTCCTCCGGTCACGAAAATCGCCTGTGCGTCGGCAAGCCCCTCCGAAACCGGGAATCGGGCTGCGCTGACGGTATCTTCAACATCGGCGACGCCCCACTCGCCCTTCAGCCGGTCGCGGTAGCCCCGCCCATAGCCGGTGCTGCCTGAATAATCGAGATCGAGCCATGAGAAACCGCGCGAGGTGAAAAACAACGTTCGCGGCTTCAGTCCGCGCGCCGCCGCAGTCGTGGGGCCGCCGTGCAGGCTGATGATGAGCGGCGGCTTCTTCCAGGCCGGTCCCTTCGCCCCGGGATTCGCTGGCGGATAAAGAAGGCCAAAAACCTCGCCTTTCCCGCTCGGGATCGCGATGCGCGTCGGCCGGGAAACGAAGGCCCGGTCGATATCCAGAGCTCCGCTGCGGCGGATGATTTGCGGTGCGCTCGCCGGATTCTCATCCAAGAAAACGCAAAGCGGCTCCTCATCCGTCAGGCCGGCAAGAGCCACACCCGCCGCGCCAGCCGACAAAGTGGTCGCTGTGGTCAGGCCATTCTCATGAGGCTCCGATGCGGAGGTCCCGAGATCCAAAATGGCGGATCTGGTTTCTCCCCTGTCGACGAAACTCAGATAAACCTTGCCGCCGGGGAGCAGGGCGTAGCTCGCCGCGTGAAAATTCCAAAGCGGCATGGAAAGATCGCCCTCAAGGCGCGTGATCTGCTCCGCTTGGCCGCCCTCCCTCCACCGGTAGAGATCGCCTCGCCCGGCCGCATCCCAAACAAAGTAAAGCGCGCCATCGCCGCTCCATTCGGGCTGAAAGCAGGCGCTCCCATTGCCGCCGGCGACCGGAACGGGTTTCGAAAGCGAGCCGTCTTCCGCGATGTAGGCGACGAAAAGTTGAGCCGCATCCCAGGGCATGTCGGGAAGGTCCCAGGCGAGAAAGGCGAGCCGACTGCCGTCGGGGCTGATGCGCGGACTTGCATAGAAATCGTGGCCTTGAAGAGCAATGCAGGCGCCTTCCGCTGCTTCGCCAGTTAGGACGGACCAAAGCGCGTTTTGAGGCGGAGCCTTTGCAGGATGATGCGTTTCGCCAACGGCGATGAGTCGGTTGCGGGTGGCGTCCCAGCTAAAGTCCGCGAAGCGAGTATCGGCAATAATTGTGATCCGGCGAATGGACGGCTGGGCGGCGCCGGATAAATTCGCAGCATAAACGTCCTGATCGGCGTCATTCACGAAATAGAGCGCGCCGCCCGCGACAAGAAACTCCCCGCCGCCATACTCGTGCACGCGTGACCGCGCCGAGTAGGGAGGGGGAAGAAGTTCCTCCACGCCATCCTCGGCGGTCCAACGCATGACCGGCGTTCGTCCTCGCTCGGCAGGCCGTCCTTCGCTCCAATAGACAGCACGGCCCACGGCTTGAATGCGCCCGAAGCGAAGGGCGCTCCCGGCCACCAAGCCGGCTGAGATCGGCGAAGGCCAGTGCCCGAAGGCGTAGACATCTTGTTCCATGCTCGGCCAGCTTCTCTTATGCTTGCGATTAAGATTTCCAAGTCCTGGCGCTGCCGTTACTGATTTTGGTCCGGCGTCCGATAGTGGGATCACATATGGTGACTTTGCAAGATTTTGTGCCGCTGAAACCGGCGGAACAGAAATTATTGGCGGTCGCGTCGACGGGGAGGCAATGCTCATTCGGCCGCACGCGCCCCGACGCTCCGGCGGAGGACAATCATCTAAGAGCTGACTTTGTGCGCTTTCTGGCCCTTGGCCGCGATGCCGCGGCGGCTGTTCACGAAGGTGGATTGAAAATCCAGGGGGCCTATATCGACGGCTCCGTCAACCTCGATGGCGCGAGAGAGGTCAGGCCGCTCTGGATCGTCGACTGCACCATAAGTGGCGAGTTCAGCTTTGCGGATGCCGTAACCAAGGTTGTGAGCCTCGACAGGACGGCTGTTTCCTCGATTCGCGGCGATGGCGTGATGATCGATGGCAGCTTGTTGCTGCGCGGTACTCTTATTGACGGCAGTCTGCAACTTTTCGGCGCCGAGATCATGGGGTCCCTCTCCTGCGCGGGGGGCAGGATCGAAGGCAGGTGGTGGCGGTCTCAGCGGCTTGCTGCGGACCTCATCACGGTGACGGTCGGGGGCAATGTGGATTTTCGGAGCGGCTTTGTCGCCAACGGTCTCATTCAGTTCGATGACTCCGAGATCGGCGGAACGTTCGATTGCTCTGAAGGGACATTCCTCGCCGGCTTCGATCCGCAATCGAAGCACACCACTCGCTGGGATGCGGCGATCCGGGCTCTGAAATGCCATCGGCTGAACCTCAAAGGCAGCCTCTATCTGAGAGGCTGCGAGTGCGAAGGCGAAGTGTCCTTCTCCGGCGCCCAGATCGGCGGCGATATCGATTGCAGGAACGGGCGTTTCAGATGCGCGGGCAATGGCGACATAACCGCGCTGCGCTTCACGCGCATCGAGGCGAACGGCAACATCTCCCTGTCCAACGGCTTCGAAGCCCAAGGAAAGGTCCAGTTCAACGGCGCGCGTGTCCGCGGCAACATCGATTGCCAGGGAGGCGCTTTCTCGGTCCCGGAAGGTCTTGAGTCGCAGGATTTTGCGGCGCCGGGTGAGGCGTTCTCCGAGGATGCCATCTCGCTCGTGAATGCGGAAGTCATGGGCGCCTTGATGCTGGCCCCCATCGAGCGCACGAAGGGGACGGTCGCCATATTGACCGGATCGCTCGATCTGAAAAGCGCGTACATCCGTGTTCTCGTTGACAGTGAAGAGACGTGGCCGCGGCCGATGAACGGCTCGAAAGGCGCGATCAGGCATGTCATCCATCTGGATGGCTTTACCTACGAGAGGTTTGGTGGCAACGCCCCTATTGAAGCCGAAGCCCGGAAAAAGTGGCTCACATGCCAACCGGCCGCGCATATGGGGCACGACTTCAAACCTCAACCCTTCGAGCAGGTCATCAAGGTGCTCAAGACGATGGGGCACCCGGAGGAGGCGCGGCGTCTTGCGGTCGAGAGACAGGGGTTTCTCGTTCGTCGGCGCTTGTCCAATTCGACGAGCCGAAAGCACGGGCGTCTTCGCGCCCTGCCAAGGTATCTGTGGGAGTCGACCGTTGGGCTGTTGATCGGCCACGGGTACAAGCCTCTGCGCATCCTCGTCATCATGGCCGCTGTCGGGATGCTGTTTGGATTTTACTACAAGCTCGCCGCCGAGAAGGGCATCTTTGCCCCACGCGATGCGCAGGTATTCACGCAACAACTCTTCGAGAAATGCCGCGACCGTCCAGGCGGCTGGACGACGTGCTCCGAGGTCGTGCCCGCCTTCGCGGACTACTCCCAGTTCAATCCCTGGATCTATTCGTTCAACGTGCTGCTTCCGGTCGTCGACCTCTACCAGGAGAAGAACTGGGCGCCGATGCGGAAGGAAGTTCGTTTCGAAGCCGGCGGACACACCTTTCTTGTCCCGGCATGGGGAACGAACGCACTGGTCCTGACCGAACTTGTCTTCGGTTGGGTCGCAAGCCTTCTCGCAGTCGCCGCTTTCTCGGGCCTTGTCAAGACAGACTGACGCCAACTGCTGCACGAAGGTATGTCCGTCCGCGCTCGGGGCGAAGCGGCTTTTGAACGGAACATAACTTGTGGGCCTCGACGCGACTGTGGATGCGCCGGCCCCTATTTTCTCGAAACTTCATCAAGATTGGCCGGCTGGGCCAGCGGCTTGTTCTTGGCATAGTTGCGGGCTGTTTCCCTCCTCGCCAGGAGAACCATCGATTTGCCGCCGCGCCATTGGTAGCCGAAGCTAAAATGAAGGGGATGAGGACGCCGCTTAGAAAAAAAGCCCCGTAGATCCGGCTGATAATTGCGTTGAAACAGGGATATCGGCCTCACATAATTGCCGAATGGCTCCACATTCCACTCCGCCATGTCGAATTTTTTCAGCGGAACGCCCGAGTCATCCTGTACGATTGTGGCGCTGTGTTCGAGCAGGAAGTCGCGAATGCGGGAAAACTCATTGCTGTGAAGGAGATAGGAGGCGCTTTTGATGAGACCGTCGCCGCCGCCGACCTGCTCACAGAATTTCAGAAACCCGCTATGCTCCGTTCCCTGATTTGAAAGATCGGTTTTGAAGTAATAGAGCGTCTGGAGTCGCTTATCATCCCCTGAGAACGTTATTTTTACGCCAACCGTGTCGTGCTTGACTTCAGCCTGGACTGCAGTCTCGGCGGAATGCGCCGTCCCATCCTCATCGAGGTATACGTAGTTTACACTCTCGATGCTCTTGCCGGAGCGCGCCAGAAAGACAAACAGGACAGGGAGCGTGCCGGTCAAGCGCCGGCCGTACAGGTGGCGCTTCATCTCCTTTGTGATAAAAAAGCTGTATGAAAACACGCTTCTAAGAGAAGTGCGAAGCGCGGCCAGCTCCTGGGGAACAGATGATCGTGGCAGCTTTGTCATATCCGGAATGTCACCCGGAGCCTCAAGACCAGCCATGACATAGGTCGTGGCTTGCGGAAAAAATGCGTTGGCATACAGATAGTCCGGGCCGCTGAACATATAAAACAGCGACGGCTGCGTCTTTTTCAGATTCTCCGTCGACCAGGCTCTCACCCTTGAAAGCTGGTTGGAATCAAGGCCTGTCCAGGCTCTATTCAAGAAGCTGGAATGCCCGGCATAGGTCTTAGCCTTTGTCAGCGGCTCCAAAGCGCTGCCCTGGGCGACATTCATGCCCGCCAGGAAGCGGGCGTTGTCATTCAGGGCCGTGTCGCCTGCGAATGTCGGCGGGGCGAATAGGATGAGCGCGAAGAAGAGGATTGCGGATCTGCGCCAGATAATGGGGCTGTTCATTGCCGGATAGATTCCAGGTGCGATTTTGAAAAAGGGGGGGAACTCGATGCGGACGTCGTAAGGAAATTGCCTGCATCGGGTGACAATTCTGTTAACGATAATGGAGTGTGCCTTATCGCCAGCGGCCGCGGCTGGCACAACACGGCCGAAAAATCGGTCGTTCTCTCGCAAATCCAGGACTATTTGCTGAGGATCTTGCCGTCCGCGTCAGGCGGCCTCACTCTGAGGGCCTTCTGTTTGGCGATCGTAGTTGAGAATGGGCGCAAGCCAGCGTTCAGCCTCCAAGAGAGGCCAACCCTTGCGTTTTGCGTAATCTTCCACCTGATCGCGCTCGATCTTGCCGACGCCGAAGTAGTGGCTTTCCGGGTGAGAGAAATAGAAACCGGAAACCGCAGCTGCTGGCATCATGGCGTAGCTTTCCGTGAGCTTGATGCCCGTCGCCTGCTCTGCAAGGAGCAGCTCGAACAGCGTTCCTTTCTCCGTGTGATCGGGTTGCGCCGGATAGCCGGGGGCAGGGCGAACGCCTTGGTATTTTTCAGCGATGAGATCGTTGGAGCCTAGCGCCTCGTCCTTGGCATAGCCCCAGAACTCGCGGCGCACGCGCTCGTGCATATGCTCGGCGAAAGCTTCGGCAAGCCGGTCCGCGAGCGCTTTCACCATGATCTTGGAGTAGTCGTCATGGGCGCGTGCAAAGCGTTCGGCAAGGGCTTCCTCGCCGATTCCCGTGGTGACGGCGAACCCGCCGATGTAATCGGCTGCGCCGCTCGCTTTTGGCGCCACGAAATCGGCAAGCGCGGTGTTGGCGCGTTCCTTGTCGCGGGCGATCTGTTGCCGGAGCGTGTGGAATGTCGCGATCGGCTTCGCGCGGGTTTCGTCTGCATAAACCGCAATGTCGTCGTCATCGATCGAATTCGCAGGCCACAATCCGATGACGCCGTTAGCGGCCAACCATCCTTCCGCGACGATCTGGCGGAGCATGGCCTCTGCGTCGGCGTACAGCGCGGATGCCGCCTTGCCGTAACGGCTATCGGTCAGGACGCCGGGATATGTGCCCTTGATTTCCCATGCCGAGAAAAAGGGCGTCCAGTCAATGTAAGGGACCAGTTTCGCCAAGTCGTATTTCGTGAATGCCCGGGCGCCGACGAAGGCGGGGCGCGGCGGCTGATATCTGGTCCAGTCGATCTTGAACTTGTTCTTGCGCGCTTCGGCAAGGCCGACGCGCGCTTTTTGAGCCCGCCCGCGCGCGTGAGCGCGAGCGACGGACCTGTAAGTTTCGCGGATGCCCTCGACATAGGTCGCGCGATTATCGCCGAGCAGGTTCGAGACAACACCTACTGCGCGGCTCGCGTCGGTGACGTAGATCGCCTGGTTGCGCTGATAATTGGGGCTGATTTTTACTGCCGTATGCACCTGGCTTGTCGTCGCGCCGCCGATCAGAAGCGGTACATTAAACCCCTGCCGCTCCATTTCCGAAGCCACAAACACCATTTCGTCCAGGCTTGGGGTGATCAGCCCTGAAAGCCCGACGATGTCGGCCTTCACCTCGCGCGCCTTGTCGAGGATGCGCTGGCTTGGCGTCATGACGCCAAGGTCGATGACCTCATAATTGTTGCACTGGAGGACGACGCCGACGATGTTCTTGCCGATGTCGTGAACGTCGCCCTTGACGGTCGCCAGCACGATACGGCCAGCCGCAGAGGGGTTTTCGAGCCCGGCTTCGTGCTTTTCCGCCTCCATGTAGGGCATGAGATAGGCCACGGCCTTCTTCATCACGCGAGCTGACTTCACCACCTGCGGCAGAAACATTTTGCCTGAACCGAACAGATCGCCGACGGCGTTCATCCCGTCCATGAGCGGGCCTTCGATCACGTGAAGAGGCCTTGCCGCCTTGCTGCGGGCCTCTTCGGTGTCGGCGTCGATATAGTCGGCGATGCCGTGGATGAGCGCATGCTTGAGGCGCTCGGTGACGGGACGCTCACGCCAGGAGAGGTCGGGCGCCTGCTTCTTGGCGCCGCCCCCTTTGAACCTGTCTGCGGCCTCGAGCAGCCTGTCCGTGGCATCCGGTCGCCGGTTGAGAACCACGTCTTCGCACAGCTCGCGCAGCCCTGGGTTCAGGTCATCATAGACGCCAAGCTGGCCTGCGTTGACGATCCCCATGTCCATGCCGGCTTGGATGGCGTGGTAGAGGAAAACTGTGTGCATCGCCTGCCGGACCGGCTCGTTGCCGCGGAAGGCGAAAGAAAGGTTGGAAACACCGCCCGAGACATGCACATGCGGCAGCTCGGAGCGGATGCGGCGCGCCGCTTCGACAAAGGCTACAGCATAATTATTGTGCTCCTCGATGCCGGTCGCGACCGCAAAAATGTTCGGGTCGAAGACGATGTCCTCGGGCGCGAAGCCGACGCGCTCGGTCAGCAGCCGGTAAGCGCGCTCGCAGATCGCGAATTTGCGTTCAGCCGTCTCGGCCTGCCCGCTTTCGTCGAACGCCATTACGATGACGGCCGCGCCATAGCGCAGGACTTTCCGCGCGTGGTTGAGGAACGGCTCCTCGCCTTCCTTCAAGCTAATGGAATTGACGATCGCCTTGCCTTGAACGCATTTGAGGCCCGCCTCGATCACCGCCCATTTGGAGGAGTCGATCATCACCGGAACGCGGGAAATGTCGGGCTCCGAGGCTATGAGATTGAGGAAGGTCGTCATGGCCTTCTCGGAGTCAAGCAGGCCCTCGTCCATATTCACGTCGAGCACATTGGCGCCGCTTTCCACTTGTTCTCGCGCGACCGCAAGCGCTGCGTCGCAG